>CAMVBT010000034.1 GCA_947165805.1 uncultured Clostridia bacterium | reverse complement strand
CATATGCTTTCCAGAGTTTTTCTTCATCTGACATCGACTCCCAATTCCTTATGAGTTCTTCTTCGGTATGCCATTCTATCTCTGACGGCCTTCCGGCAAGGCTGTAACGGTCACCGAGTATCCTGATCTTATATTTATAGCTCAGTGTTCTTGCAAATACCGAATGACGGTTATACTCGTTATTAAGATAGCTTATCCATTTTGTGGAACCATGCCGCGCAATATGGATCTTTTCCGAAGCTTGCTCAATGTCTGAATAAGTCACAAAATCATAATTATAGGTTTCTTCCTTACAGCCTACAGGTACGATACCATTGCAGAGTTCTTTATTCCAGTTTTCCCAGATACCCTTATTCAGTATATTGACCAGAAGTGTATATTTATCTGTTTCATGGCCTTTTCTGCAGGCTATAGCTTTTACCTTCAGCGCAAGATTGACATTCGTGAGATCATCGCCCGCGTTTATAAACGCAAAAGTGAGATCGGAACATTCTGTTGCCAATGTCTGCTCAAATTTTTCAGAACAATAATCTATGCCCTCGATATAGTTCAGCTTGTAAACGGCGTCTCCGACACGATCACTTTCATCATATACTTCCGGCATCAGCTGTCTGAGCATAGACCTTCCGTGACCGTCTTCGATAACTGTCAGATCAAGGTAATATCCGGGCATTTGGCACAGATGAAGAAGCGCTTTTAACATCTCGAGATTGCGGGCGTTCATTCCGCCCACAATAATCGCACGGATATCTTTGACATTTTCATTTTCTCTTTCGGCAGCCTTTTCAAAAACAGAACGTTTCAGCAGTTCACTATATACAAACGCCTCTTCAACACGGACAAAATTGATGATTATGTTCCTGTTTCCAAGACCATACCGCTCAACATAATTATCATACATATCCCATGGTGTTTCTGTCAGTTCAACATATATCTTTACACCGTCATTTTTCGTTTTTTCAAGTTCTGTGCAAACGGATCTCAGCAGAACGAGGTTATTTTCCTCCTTATCTTCAAAAAGAAAAATTTCCATTCCCTCGGCTTTTGCCGAATATTTTCTTATAATATCGGTGACCGAACAGTCTACATAAAGAGCTTTCATGAGATCGAGCTGTTCTCTTTGACTTGCCTCCGGACTTTGATCACCGCAGGAAAATACTACAAGTGTTTTCTTGTGTTCTTTTTTGTCCAAGATGCTTTTTGCTAAAATAAGGGTCTTTTCATTGCAGGCGGACATGACATACAAGTATCTTTTTCTGTAAAATATCAATTTAAATCTTTGAAGCGGACCGTTAAGGAATTTGAGAATAAAACCGCCTACAAACAGAAGGAGCGCTATATTTGCCAAAACTCTGAACAAGTTATAAACACTGGAAAAAACAGCATCGTCTGTATAAGCCGCTCGTTCATATCCGTTTCCGGAATAAACATTGAAGCTTTTCAGCAACGCTGTAAAAACACTTTCGATCCACTTTAGTACGGGCTGTGATCCGGGAATATCATTGTATACCTCATGCGGGATATACAATATCCAGCTGGACATAAATTCCAGAAATGCGGCAAGCGCATAATGGACTTCGCGCCTGCCCTGTTTGCGGAAGATATAAACTATGCCTGTTGTAAAGAAACCTGTACCGATCAATAAGGCACATATCCAGACTATCATCTGCACGGCTGCATAACCTCATTTCTATTATGATCCACGGGACAGTAAGATGACTGCTTCGACATGGTTTGTCCTGCTGAAAAGATCGACTCCGCGGACGCTGACAGTCTTATACCCGTGCTGCCCGAGATATTTACAGTCCCTCGCGGCGGTAGCAGGTTCGCATGATATCATAACTATCCGTTCGGGCGAAAACGAAACAATATTGTCAAGTGTCTGCGTATCACAGCCCTTTCTTGCCGGATCGACAGTTACTACATCTGCTCTGATGTTCCTGCCGCGCAGCAGGGAAGTGACTTTTCCGGCATCGCCAAGGTAAAATTCAGCGTTTTCAAATCCGTTCAGTCCGGCGTTTATTCTCGCGTTTTCAACGGCACTCGGAACGATCTCGACTCCGATAAGTTTTTCCGTTCTGTCTGCCATTGTGAGTCCCACTGTGCCTATGCCGCAGTACAGGTCGATCAGCGTCTTGCCGTCGGGCTCCGCGAGTTTTGCGGCCTCGGTATACAGTTGCTCTGCCATTGGCGTATTCACCTGATAGAAAGACTTCGGTGATATCGTGAATTTCTTTCCGAGCATAGTGTCCGTTATCTCGGGTCTTCCGTAAAGTACGATATCATCTTCGCCGTAAATAACGTTGGTTTTATCTTTATTTATGTTCGCGACAACTCCGCGTATATCCGGAAATCTATCCGCGAGCGACGCCGCGATCTTTTTCAGCTCCGGCACATTCCTGCGGACGACGAGTACCACGTTTATCTCTCCGGAATAATGTCCTTTTCGTATGCAGATGTGACGCAGTACGCCGTTATGCTGTTCCTCATTATAAGGCGAGACCCGGAGCTCCCTGACAAGATCAAGCACAGTCTGTCTTATCTCACCGAATACAGGCGGTTCAAGCATACAGCTTTCACAGGGAACGATACGGTGGCTTCTCTGCGCAAAGAAACCGCATACTATATTTCCGTCCTTGTCCCGTCCTGTGGGATACTGCGCCTTGTTGCGGTAGCCTTTGATACTGCTGTTCGGTGTTATAGGCAGAAATTCCGGGTCAAGTCCGCCGATCCTTGTAAACGCGCTGCGTATCATTTCTGTCTTGGCTTCAAGCTCCGCCTCATACGAAATATGCCTGAATACACAGCCGCCGCATTTGCCGAATGCGGTGCAGTCGGGCGAAACGCGGCCGGGGGAGGGGAGTATTACATTTTCGATCTTACCGTAGCAATAGCTGCCGGAAGTCTTTACGATACGGACTTCCAATTCATCACCAACGGCGGCGAAAGGAACGAAAACGACCATTCCTTCATATCGTCCCACACCGGCTCCTTCGTTTGTGATGCTTTCTATCCGCAGCGGTATTATATCGTTTTTAACCATTGTTTTCAAGAGCCTTGCTCTTCAGATAAGCGTTTATGAAACCGTCGATATCACCGTCCATAACTGCCTGAATGTTACCCATTTCATAACCCGTCCTGTGATCTTTCGCAAGGGTATAAGGCATGAATACATAGGAACGTATCTGCGCACCCCATGCTATCTGGAGCTGTTCGCCCTTGATATCGGAGATCTTTTCGAGATGTTCTCTTTCCTTTATCTCAACAAGCTTGGAAATGAGCATTCTCATAGCGTATTCACGGTTCTGTACCTGACTTCTCTGGGTCTGGCAGGCGCACACTATACCTGTGGGCTTGTGAATGAGTCTTACCGCGGAGCTGGTCTTGTTTACCTTCTGACCGCCCGCGCCGCTCGAACGATATACTTCCATTTCGAGGTCTTCGGGGCGTATATCGACGGAGGTGTCCTCGTCAATTTCCGGCATTACTTCAAGGCTGGCAAAGCTTGTATGGCGTCTGCCCGAAGCGTCGAACGGCGAAACGCGCACGAGTCTGTGTACGCCGTTCTCGGACTTGAGAAAACCGTAGGCATTAAGACCTTCGATAAGTATGGAAGCGCTCTTTATGCCGGCTTCTTCGCCTTCAAGGTAGTCGAGCAGCGACACCTTGAAATTGTGGCGCTCTGCCCAGCGGTTGTACATTCTGTAAAGCATCTCGACCCAGTCCTGCGCCTCGGTGCCGCCCGCGCCCGCGTGGAAGGTGAGTATGGCGTTCTTCGAGTCATATTCGCCGGACAGCAGGGTAATGAGCTTCTGCTCCTCAAGCTGTGTCTTTGTTGTATTTGCGAGCTCCTTGACATCGGCGAGCATGGACTCGTCTTCTTCCTCATTAGCGAGCTCCGCCATTGTTATAACGTCCTCAAAATTCTCGCTGAGCTTTTCAAACTGCGCCAGCTTGGCTTTCAGCGCTCCGAGTTTTCTGGAGACCTTCTGCGAATTCTCGGTGTCGTTCCAGAAATCCGGTTTTGCGGTCTCTTCCTCGAGAGCGGCGATATCCTTTTTCAGTCCGTCGGGGTTTATTGCAGCCTTAAGGTCTGCGAGCTGGGGCTTCAGACCTTCAAATTCAAGTATGATCTCTTCATATTGCAGCATAACTTTTCTCCTTATTCTACAGACATTGCATATTCCTGATTATTATACTATATTTTTCCTGTTTTGTAAAGTATTTTGAACATATTTCTTCCATATTATTTATTTAACGGTTTAAAAAAGCTGACATGATAAGTCAACTCATCAAACCCGTTTTTACGGTAAAATCTGTATGAAGGCTTATCATTGTCGGTCTGGAGGAATATGCCCGCTATACCGCGTTTTGACAGATCCTCCTCTATCATTTTCAGGAACCTTGTTCCGAGCCCTTGGTGCTGCATATCCGGTGAAACACAGAATTCCTCAACAACGTAGTTCGTTCCTTCCCACCAGTGACATATCGTTCCTATCGAAAGAGCCGCGAGCTTACCGCCGATAACAAGTCCGTAATTGAGCGAACTGCGGCACTCGGATATATCCCGTATGTATTCGCTGAGCTGTTCGCTGTCGCTCCAGTCGTCGTTCCATGGCTCGCGCATGAACGCGCTCCTGTAAAGCTCCGACATCTGAGGCAGGTATGTTTCGTCAAGTATTATAAAGCGTTCGGTATTATCCATTGTTTTTCCTTTCCTGTAGTCAAAAATAAAGCCCGGAATCGTCAGAAGGACGTTTCCGGGCACCTCTTCCTTTTAGATCTCTTCCTGTACCGTAGGCCTTACACTGTCGGCAAAAGCGGGATCGGAGCAGCCGTCAAGTCTGAACAGTTCTCTGGCTTCGGCAAGGCAAAGCCTGTTCGCACCGCCCCTGTACCCGATGAAACGCTCCTGTACCTTGTCCTTCTCCCAGCCGCAGACAGGGCAGATATCATATTCCTCACTCACGGTCTTATAGCCGCAGCAGGCACATCTGATCTTCATATCCAAGCCCTCCGTCACTGCCTGTTCCAGTAGTCGATACCCTTGTTAGGGATAAAGAATGTCCGTATATAGCCGTCTTCGGAAAGGACGAGGAAATATCCCGTGTCCTGATCGAAGTACATATAATCTCCGTCCTCGGAGTATTTGTGCAGAACGCGGTCGGACTTGTTGTTGATAAGATCGTTGGCGAGCTGAAGATATTCTTCCTTTGTTATATTTCCGAATTCCGCGCCGTGCTTCTTGTAATGTTCGTCATAGCGTGTCTTGTTCCGGAACGTGTACCATTTGGTGTTCTTTTCGGACGTTGCGGGAGCCGTAGTATCCGCTGTCGTTACGGAGATTATGTCTTCGACTGCCTCCGCAATGTTCGATGATATTTCGCCGGAAATACTTTCTGCCGCACTTCCGAGCTGTTCGGAGACTTCATTGCCCGCACTGCTGATCTGCTCGGAGATAAGATCGGATATGCTGGTCACAGCGCTCTGAATGTTGTCCGAAACTTCGCTTGCAGCGCTCCTAACCTCTCCCATTTCGTCGGAGAACTCTCCCAGTCCCTCGGAGATGCCGGAGATGCCTTCAGAGATAGCGCTTGATATTTCCGCCTGTGCGGAGCTCAGAGCGGCTCCGGCAATACTTGAAGCCGCGTCCGCCACAGCTTCGCACGAGCACAGCATGAGCGAAGCCGCAACGGCGAGAATAAACAGCTTAAATAATGATGAAAACTTTTTCATTTACAGACCTTCTCAATTGGTGATGAGTTTGAATACCTTAGCGCCATGGGGAGCAAGGCGAACGCTTATCTTTTCGTTGATCGGAGCCTTAAGACCGCTCCAGAGCTCGGTGCAGGACTGGCCTGCCGGTATTTCCAGATCACGGAGGCTTATCTCGATCTTGCTGTCAGCCTCACCGACATTGAATACCGCAACATATACGCCGCCGTCGATGTTATTTGCTTTCCACAGTATATGCTCAACGCCGTTTATCTCTTTGCGCCATACCTGATGTGCGTCGCGGGAGTTGCGGTGCATAGCGAGTATCTTGGAGTTTGTGAGAAGTTTCAGAGTATTATCATCGCACTTTGTCAGATCGCCGCCGATGAACAGGGGAGAGCGGAAGATGCTCCAGAGCGAGATCATCGTTTTCTGTTCCTCTTCCGTGAATTTTGTTTTACCGTCGGGACCGTAATCCTGAAGTATCGCGCCGATCGGCAGCATATCAGCGTCCGGCCAGTGACCGGCACCGGTGTGGGTACACCATTTCTCGGCACGCTCGAACATATCGTAGAGCAGCTCCCACTTGTCCCAGAAATCATCTGTTATGCGCCACATATTTGAAACCTGTTTGTAAAGCTCGGCTTTTTCAAGAAGAGCGGGTCCGGGAGACAGGCTGAGAACCATTTCTCTGCCGCAGTTATTTACAGCCTCGCTTATCATTTTCAGTTCTTCCTCGCAGTCAGGCAGTTCACGGGCGATATCATCGCACTTGATGAAATCTACGCCCCACTCGGCATAGAGTTTGAAAATGCTGTCATAATAGGCCTTGGCGCCTTCTTTTGCAGTGTCAACGCCGTACATATCTGTATTCCATTTGCAGATGCTGTCAGTCTTTGCGATCATACGGGCGGTCTTGTCGCTGTCGGCTATGGTCGTATTGCGGTGAACGGCCTGTCTCGGGATACCGCGCATGATATGTATACCGAATTTCAGTCCGAGGGAATGTATATATTCCGCAAGCGGCGCAAAGCCCTTTCCGTCCGCGGAGGAAGGAAATCTGTTCTCTGCGGGTATAAGGCGGGAATGTCCGTCCATAGAGAGCTCGGCAAACGGGTGATAATCATGGTTTTCCGCCGTGGGCTCATACCACTGTATATCCACTACCACATACTCCCAGCCGTACTGTTTGAGATTCTTTGCTATAAAGTCGGCGTTCTTTTTTACTGTATCCTCCGTTACAGCCGCTCCCCAGCAGTCCCAGCTGTTCCAGCCCATAGGAGCTGTCCTTGTGAAATTCAACATGATCTCGTCCTCCTTATATTATAAGTATTTTATTTCCAGATCGCTGAAAGAGGCTCTGATGCCTCCGACCGCGTAAAATCCGATCACTGTGCCTGTAAAGCCTCCGCAAACCTCGGAGGACAGATATTTTGCAGCCCCATATCCGAGTTCTTTCCCGTCAGCAAGGAACGTGTATCCGTAATTATCGGCTTTTATCCCGAATACGCACGAATTCTTTTCAAGCCTTAGGGTGGCCTGAGTATGGTTAATGCCGCCAATATTGAGTATCAGAGCGGCATAATATCCGCTCTCATCGTATTTTATCGCGATATCATAGTGCTCGTTCTCGTCATGGAATACAGTCACACCCGCTTCGGTACCGTCTTTACACAGGTCGTTGGTTACCTTGTCCACCGAAATGTTCACGTTCAGTTCAAACCTGAAATCCCGCTGATGAGTGCATATAAATGTCGGCGAATCAACATCGTTAAGGGAAATATCAGTCCCAATCAGGGTTATTCCATCTTTTTCAAATATATAATTTTCCGGGCTCGGCTTGCGGAGATACTGCCAGTCAACGTTCCAGAGCATATTTTCAAAGGTGTATGAACGTTTTTCGTTCTGTACGGAATTGCCCGCGATCTCATATTCTTCGTCACAGGTGCCGTCCCGTCCTGCCGTGAACCAACCGTCGCTGCCGAATGTTACGGGAACGAGGAACACTTCACGCCCGAGGTGGTGGAAAGGCATCCATTCGTGCATCTGCCTGAACCCGAGGCACAGGATATGCCAGTCGTCGTTCTTATCCTGTATCAGATCGCCGTGTCCGATGCCCTGTATAATGTACGGAGCCTTGTTGCGGTTTGTGAGCACAGGATTATCCGGATATCCGGTAAAGCTGCCCCACGGGCTGTCCGAGACTGCGTAGGTTATCATGTGTCCATATTCAGTTCCGCCCTCGGCAGCCATAAGATAATATTTCCCATTTATCTTATACATATGCGGGCTTTCGAGAAATCTTCCGCCTGAACCCGTCCAGATACATCTGCTCTCGGTGAGTCTTTTGCCTGTACATATATCTATTTCACACTGAACGATCCCGTTTTTAGCGCCGTCATAGACCGAGTTGCTTATAAAATAGACTCTCCCGTCATCAAAGAAAAGGGAAGGGTCTATGCCGCCCTGATTGACATATACCGGATCCGACCACTCGCCGTAGATATCGTCCGTCCATACATAGAAGTTCTGCTTGGTGGTGTCATTGGTAGTTACCATGTAGAACCTTCCGTTGTGATAACGAAGCGTGGGAGCGAATACGCCTCCGGAGCTGTTTATTTTGTCCAGCATCACCTGTTCAGGACGCGTAAGGGCATATCCGAACTGCGTCCAGTTCACAAGGTCGTCGCTTTCAAACAGCGGCACACCGGGAAAATACTGGAACGAGCTTGCGGCAAGGTAGTATTTTCCGTCAGCTTCACAGACCGACGGGTCGGGATAGAAGCCTTTTATTACCGGGTTTAGATATTTCATATAAAACCTCTTTGTTTCCTGTGTGGAATATTAATATAAATGTCATAAATTATTATAATATCATTTATTAAAATTGTCAATTGTTTTTCTGCATAATAAAGTGTATAATATTTTTGTATAGTGACGGATTTGTGCTTTAAAAGCATAAAACGTGCAAGTTTTCCAACCCCAAAAAACAAAATTCGGAGGAACAAAAATGAGAAAGATCCACAAGATCATGGCGGGGATTCTGTCCTTCGCTGCAATCGTTTCCACTGCTTCCTGCAACGGCGGGAACACGGGAAGAGAGCCCAGCGCAGCCAATACTGCAGACACTGCTGCGGCGACGACTACCGCGGCTACTACGGTATTCGCAAGTGAGACCTATGACACCAATGTCGAAGTTCAGGGCGCGGTAGCTAACCTTGAAGTAGACGAGACTATCAAGCCTACACAGAAGCTCGTATTTATGGGCAACTGGACGATCGACAACACTCTGCCGGCAGTTGAGCTGTTCAAGGCAAAGTACGGCACACCGGAGGGAATAAGCGACGCATACGCATCATTCCTTACCGACAAGACAAAGGATTTTGTAGTAGTATCCGATGTCGTTGACTATCAGGCGAGATACGACAAGCTCGGCACCGCGATCTCCGCAGGCCTTGCTCCCGATATCTTCCCGTTTGAGAATGATATATTCCCGCTTCCGGCATACAAAAATATGTTCCAGAATATCGACGATATCATCGATATGAGCGGCTCCGAGTGGGACGGCTGGAGAGAGCTTTCCGACCAGTTCGTATGGGCAGGCAAGCATTACCTTGCTCCCTGCGAGTTCTATCCCGCACAGGTTCTCTATTATAAGAGAAGCGTAATCGAAGAAGCCGGCCTTCAGGATCCGTATGAGCTGTTCCTGAACGGTGAGTGGACATGGGACGCTTTCCTGGATATGGCTGACAAGTTCCAGCAGACAGGCGAGAACAAGTATGTCTGCGACGGCTGGTACATACAGTCTCTGCTCTTCTCGACCACAGGCGTTCCGATCGTAGGCATCGAAAACGGCAAGGTTGTCAACAACCTCTACGACCCGAACGTTGAGCGTGCTGCTGCTGTTATCGCAGAGCTCTGCGCACAGAATTACCGTTATCCGCTGGTTGAGAACAACTGGTCTGTAAACGAAAAGGCATGGGTAAACGGCGATACGCTCTTCTTCGACGATGGTTTCTGGTTCTATCAGGGCAACGGTCACAAGTACTGCGAGAAGTACGGCTGGGACTATGACGAGATCATGTTCGTTCCGTGCCCGAAGGATCCCAAGGCTGACAAGTACTATCACAGCTACAAGGTATTCGGTTACGCTCTCTGCTCCGGCTCCACCAACATTGACGCTTACAAGGCATGGACACAGTGCAATATGCTCGTTCTTGCTGACGAAGACGTTCAGGCTGCCGCAAGAGCACAGCAGATGGAGAACGAAAAGTGGACAGAGACACAGATGCAGTTCAAGGATCAGCTCTATTCCATCAAGAACACTCCTCTTACTCCTTCCTTCGACTTCAGAACCGGTATCGACACCGATAATGCAAAGTCTGACGGTTCCGCTCCTATCGACCACATCGTAAAGGATCCCTACAACGATTCCGCAAATACATTCTCCAACGCCCGCGCCGAATATGGAAATGTTATCCAGGCATCGGTAGACGAGCTCAACGCATCTCTCGGTTAATCAAAACAAGAAGCTCCCGGTTTTTTGGGAGCTTTTTTGTACAAAAAAGCCCGGCAGATCACGCCGGGCTTTTGCTGTATTACGATCAATAGTTCTCTTTTCTTACTTCAAAGAAGCTCTGCGGATGACCACAGACAGGGCAGATGCCGGGAGCCTTCTTGCCGATAACAAGATGTCCGCAGTTGCGGCACTCCCACATAGTTTCCTCGCTCTTCTCAAATACCTTCTGCATCTCGATATTGTTGAGGAGCGCGCGGTATCTTTCCTCGTGGCTCTTTTCGATAGCACCGACCATTCTGAACTGAGCAGCCAGCTTTACGAAGCCCTCTTCCTCGGCTTCCTTGGCGAAACGGTCATACATATCAGTCCACTCATAGTTCTCGCCCTCTGCGGCCTTCGCGAGGTTCTCCGCCGTAGTTCCGAGCTCGCCGAGAGCCTTGAACCACATTTTTGCGTGTTCCTTTTCGTTGTTTGCGGTCATTTCAAAGATAGCCGCTATCTGCTCATATCCCTCTTTCTTCGCTACCGACGCAAAGTATGTGTACTTGTTGCGTGCCTGAGATTCACCTGCAAAAGCAGTCATAAGGTTCTGTTCGGTCTTGGAGCCTTTTAATTCCATAATAAACATCCTCCGTTAAATTATTGGCAAATATGCCAAATATATTATAACATCAGCGGGTGTATTTGTCAACCTTTTTTGTTTCTTTTTCCTGAATTTTTGGGAGTTTTGAAATACATGAACCAGATTATGATCTGACCTGCCGATAACAGAGCGATTACGATCATAACTATGACAGTAGCCGGATTCCACATTCCGTGAGTCGTGAAATACCATGCAAGATAGAGAAATGCAGCGGCTAATATTATGCCGTTTATCAGCGGAGTATTTACTTTTTTCATCTGCTCTGTATACGTTTTGCCATAAGTGTGTTCTTCATGAGCATAGCGATAGTCATGGGTCCTACGCCGCCCGGTACGGGAGTGATATATGAGACTTTCGGCTCAACTTCATCGAACTTCACGTCTCCGCACAGCTTGTTTTCTGCGTTTCTGTTCATGCCAACATCTATGACTACGGCACCTTCTTTGACCATATCGGCTGTCACAAAATCAGCTTTTCCTACCGCGCTCACAAGTATATCGGCTCTGCGGCATACCGCGGCAAGGTCCTTTGTGCGGGAATGACAGATAGTCACGGTAGCATTCTCATGCAGGAGCAGCATAGCCATAGGCTTGCCGACGATATTGGAACGTCCGATTACAACACATTCCTTTCCCGAAACGTCCGTACCTGTGCTGTGTATCAGTTCCATAACGCCCGCGGGAGTGCAGGGAAGGAACGCATAATTGCCTATCATGATCTTTCCGACATTCTCCGCGTGGAATGCGTCAACATCCTTTTCGGGCGAAATGCGCGCTATGACCTTCTCGGAGTCAAGATGCTTCGGAAGAGGGAGCTGTACAAGTATGCCGTTTACTTCCGGATCATTGTTCAGAGTATCAACGAGGTCAAGAAGCTCTTTTTCGGTAGTCTCCTCGGGCAGAGCGTACTCGAACGAGCGTATGCCGCAGACCTCGCAAGCCTTTTTCTTGTTGTTGACATACACACGGCTTGCCTGATCGTTGCCTACTATCACGACAGCGAGACCTACTTTGAGACCTTCGCGTTCGATCTCCGCGCGTACTTCTTCCTTGACCTTCTGTGAAACTGCCTTTCCGTCTATCAGTTTTGCCATTTTATTTTCCCTCCTGTGTATTGTCTGACGAATCGTCAAATATGCTGGGAGCTTCGACGAGCTCTTTTTTAGTGCGCTTGAATGCTTTCAGAGCCTTTTCTGTCTCCTTTTCATTCTTCATATCTCTATAGAATTTTTCCATTCGTTCCTTGCAGGCTTCTGTCTTGTTGTAGCGGACGTAGGTTTCAGACCTGCTGACCTTTATCTTGAAATAAACGAGAAGGATAAGGCAGAACAGAGCCGTCGCAAAGCCTATTAGCTGTGAAACCCTTATGCCCGTATCACCGATGTAGAGGCTGTCGGTACGCAGTCCCTCGATGAAGCCTCTGCCGGTGCCGTACCAGATTATATAGCAGAGGAAAAGCTCGCCGTCAAAGGTCTGTATCCGTGATATCACGAAATGCAGCAGGAATATCCCGAGCGCGCACCACAGACTCTCATACAGGAAGCAGGGGTGTACGAGCGCGTACTCACCTGCGGGGAGCTGTGCCTGTGCAGCTATGACGACAGGGTCGTTCTCGATGACGCTGCCGGTCATGCCCCACGGCAGATCACCGGCCGTGGGAGCGCCGTAAGCTTCCTGATTTATGAAGTTGCCCCAGCGGCCGATAGCCTGACCGATAAGGAACCCGGAGCCGCCCATATCGCAGAGCGGAAGTATCGGAGCTTTGCGTATCTTTGTTGTCAGTATACCGACGATCGAGCCGCAGATTATGCCTCCGTAGATAGCGAGACCGCCGTCGTGTATTGTCGTGAATGTGGTTATAAAGTCATACTTGAAGCTGTTCTCGGGGTTAAGGTTCCAGAATATGACATAGAATATCCTCGCGCCAAGAAATCCCGCTATACCTCCGAACAGCGCGACATCAAAAATATCATCGCTGGTAAGTCCGTATTTCTTTCCGCGCTTTGTGCAGTAGACCACAGCCAAAATAAGTCCCGC
>CAMVBT010000033.1 GCA_947165805.1 uncultured Clostridia bacterium | reverse complement strand
TCGTCACCGCGTCCACATAGTAAACGCTCGAATAATCCGTGAGCAGGGCTTCCGCTATCCTGTCGAAATTGTCATTATTTATCATTTATCAAATCTCCCGAATGTATTTTTTACAGCCAGCCGAATTCGTCGGAAATATCCTTCAGCCTTCCCTCAACGGTGAGGCGCTCCATATCTATGCCGATCATGCCGTACTTCTTGACAATGAGTGACTGCGCTCCGATCTCGGCAAGGCAGTCCCGCATATCCATCGTAAGCTGACGAAACGCTGCGTCTTTGTCGGGATCGCCGTCATACAGTATCCCGAGAGCTTCTCCCGTGGTGCAGAACGACCCGTTTCTGTAAACAAGATACGCAAACAGCTCGTTCGTTTTCTGCCGCCTGAACGTAAAGCTCCCGCCGTTCACAAACATTGCGAACGGCCTGCACCGCACTGTAAGCGGGCTTTTTTTCTTTTTCAGCGGTACGCGCAGCCTTTTCAGAGCACGCTCTATATCGTGCTCATAGATAGGCTTCTGCAAAAACGCGCTTGCCGACACATCATAAGAGCGCAGAGCGTATTCGGGATGCCCTGTCACGAAAATGATGTTAAGCCGCGGGAAACGCTTCTGCAAGCCTGCCGCTCCGTCTATCCCGTCCATTCCGGGCATCTCTATATCAAGAAAGGCTACCTCGGTCTCTTCGGTTATGAGCTCCGACGCTTCCTCCATGCTTGTCGCGGCCAGATGCGTGCCGTCGGGGTCTATGCGCGTGAGCATCAGCTTCATCAGCTCGACCGCGCCCTTCTGGTCATCGACCGATACCGTCACCATTATCCATACCTCCCCGCACCGTGAATGTGAGCCTTGCCGTAGTACCGTTCTCGTTCGGTATTATCTCAAGCTCCCCGTTATTCATATATTTCAGACGCGCACGGACATTCTCGATGCCGATACCCCTGCGTGCGCTCTGCTGAGTTGTTATATTGCTGCTTCCTCTGCCCTCGTCGGTCACCTCAACGGTTATCACGCCATCATCGTATCTTGTCTTTATCCGTACAGTGCCGCCCTTTTCGCGGGTCGCTATACCGTGCCGCACGGCGTTCTCGACAAGCGGCTGAACTATCAGCGGCGGTATGGAGAAGCTGTCGTACCCGATGTCATACTCAACTTTAAGCCTGTCGCCGAAATTCTGCTGCTCGAGCGCGAGATATGCTTCTATCGACTCCATTTCGCGGTCAAAGCCTATCTTCTGCGTATTCCCGAGCGCCTCGAAGTTCGACCGCAGATAAAGCGAAAAGTTCGTTATGCTCTCATAGACCTCCGGATAATTCACGCACTGCGAGCGTATCGCCATTAGCGAATTGTTGATGAAATGCGGCTGTATCTGCGCCATGAGAGTCTCGTTCTTGCTCTGTTCGAGCGCAAGCTCTCTTTCGGCGAGCTGCCGCTTCGTTTCCGAAAGCTCGGTAACAGCCTGCACGGTAACGGAAGTCCTGTTCTGTTCATACAGCATATATATTATCATCGCTAAAAGCGATGCCGAGATATTGTTCCAGCTTATTTCGGAATGGACAAAGTTGAAAATGAACGCGATCAGCGGGATCACGGCAGCGGTTATGACGATCTTTTTCAGAAAGCCGTCAAGCGTTTTCCAGTTCAGCGCGATCACCGCGATAATGAACACGAAGGACACTATCGTGGTATAATACCACACCCAGAAAAGCTCTCCGCGGTCGTAATAATTCTCCTCGTCGAGGTAATAGAGCGCGCCCGTGAACGGCGTTGCCGCAAGCAGTACGATACACGGCACCTGCAAAAGCTGCACAGCCGTCACCGCGTATCCGAGCTTTTTCATATTGTTCTTCTCCGCAATATGTTTCTTTATCAATTGCAGGAAAAGCAGTGTCTGAAACGCGCCGGCCGCGTAATACCCGAAGAGGGACACGATCTTGACGTTCCGCCATATCCCCGGCTCCGCGCCCTCGGTAACTATCACTATGACGCTGAATATGTTGTACAGGAACAGAGCGATAAAGAATGTCAGTATCTCGTTCGTGAGCGGTATCTTTATCCTGCTGCTGACCCTGTGGGTATGCTTGCCCAGCATCAGCGAAAATATCATTATAAGCAGGAATACGCCGTTCCACAGCTCTATCAATGCCTGCACAAATTCAAGTACGCCTATGCGCGCTATCAATTCTCCCATTGTCCGCTCCCTTTGTTTTTATGTCTGTACATTTTTCCACTGACCCGTAGCGAAGAAATTATCGACCGACGCGATAATGTCCTCTTTCTTCGTGGATTTGAGCAGGTACCCCTGCGGGCGCAGCTTCATGACCTCCATAACGCTGTCCCTGTCGGAATGGCCCGTGAGGAACACGACCGGTATCTGCGCCGTTTTCTTGTCCCCGCGCAGGGCTTCGAGCACCTTCGGGCCGTTCATCACGGGCATCTCGAAGTCGAGCAGGATAAGATCGGGCTGGTGGTTCAGCGCGAACGGCACCGCCATGAGTCCGGTCTTGACTATCGTGATGTTGTACGCGTCTTTCAGCCATTCCTGCACCATTTTGAGGAACATCATATCGTCGTCGCAGAGCAGGATAGAGTGTCTTTTCCTGTTGTTCACGGTATAGTTCTGCGCGTCGTCAGAGACTTTTACAGTCTCGCCGTTGGCAATTGCCTTTATCTTTGCGCAGAAATCCTTCATATCGAACGGGCGCGCGAACTCCGCGGTTATGCGCTCGACACCGACCGCCTTCTTGATCTCCTGTATCTCGTTCGGATATCCGACTACGCAGAAATTTATACATTCGTTCGCGCACTTGGAGGAAATATACGATAATGCCGAGCCCGATCCGGTTATATACTCCCCCGCGAACAGTATGACCATATCCTTTTCGTCGATATGCTCGTCGACATCCCTTACTGTCGGCTCGCATTTCGTAATGTACAGACCCTCCCGTTTAAGATTGTTTTCGAGCGAGTTCACCATAAACGCCGAGCCCTGACTGATGATCAGGATATCCGGTATTCCGTTTTCAGCCATAATTTTTATCCTTCCTTATTCAAGTATTTCCGGCAGCTTGTCGTAATCGAGGTTTTCGACCGCCGCAATGATCTTTCCGACACGTTCCTTTTCCGCCTCGGGTATCCTGTAGTCCCTGAAGCTCTCCGCTATCTCGTTCACATTGTCGAACTGCAGATATTCGAGCGCTTCCTTTATGAGCGAGTAGGCTTCGTTCAGCTCGTCCTGCGATATCGGCGTTTTGCCGGAGTCATCTTCTTCCTCCGCTTTGTCGCCGATAAGCGGCTTTAACTGCTCGCCGAGCTTTCTGCACCTTGCCAGCAGCTCGCCGATCCGCGCGCCTACCTTGTCCTTGTCTCCCGCTTTTCCGGCAAGCTCGAGCTCCTGTGCAAGCTCTCCTATCTCAAGAGCTCCGATGATGCGGGAGGTGCTCTTCATCGCGTGTATCTTTATCGTCGCGTTCTGAAGGTCGCCCGCCTGCCAGAATTTCTCGGTCTCGTCGGCGTGATCGTTTATCATTCCCGCGTAGGTGTTCAGCGCGGAGAGATAGCCCTCGACCGAGCCGCAGTTCACAACTCCCGCCTCGGTGTCGATCTCGCCGATGTCGTAGATGAACTTCGGCAGCCCCGGCTCGTCGCCGAATATCATACCGTCATCGGCACTCTCCGTTTCCGCGGTGCTGTCCGGATACTGTATGAGCTCCTGCGGCAGGTAAGCGATCAGCATTTCCTCGAGCTTCGCGGAGTCTATGGGCTTTGTGAGATAATCGTCGAAGCCCGCCGCGAGGTACTGTTCGCGCGCGCCCGATATCGCGTTCGCGGTAAGGCACACCGCCGGAGTTTTCAGGTTCGGGTTTTTTTCCAGCGCCCGCATCTCGTGAAGCGTCTCTATGCCGTCCTTTCCGGGCATCATGTGGTCGAGGAAGATGATGTCGTATTTCTTGTCCTGCATCATCGCAAGCCCCTCATCTCCGCTGTTTGCTGTATCTATCTGTATGCCTGTCTGTTTGAGCAGACTTATGAATACTGTCAGGTTCATCGGCGTATCATCGACGATAAGCACCTGCGCGTCGGGAGCGTGGAATGTCTCATGATACTTCTTTCGCTTGCCGAGAGAAGCCTTGTAAGCAGCTTCATAGTCACCGAGCTCATCCCACTTTACCACACGCTGTTTCAGGCTGAACGAGAATTTTGAACCAAGCTCGTAGATGCTCTCCACTTCAAGCTGCGAATCCATCATTTCGAGCAGCTGCTTTGTGATGCTCATTCCAAGCCCCGTACCCTCGACCTTGCGGTTGCGTTCTTCCTCGATACGGTCGAACTCGGAGAACAGCTTATTCATATCCTCCTTCTTTATGCCGATACCGGTATCCTTGACCGCGATATTCAGCATCACGCTGTCCGGCTCATCGGGTATCTTTTCATAGTCTATGCAGAATGTGACGGAGCCCTTCTCGGTGTACTTCACGGCATTTGTGAGTATATTCGTTATCACCTGCTTTATGCGCACCTCGTCGCCGTGGAGCAGCTTCGGGACTGTCCTGCTTATTTCAAGCACGAGCTCCAGCCCCTTGCTGTCCGCCTTTGTCTGTATCATATTGACAAGGTCGTTTATCACGCTCGACAGGTCGTAGTCAACGGGGATTATCTCCATTTTGCCGGCTTCTATCTTCGAGAAGTCAAGTATATCGTTGACAAGCCCGAGAAGCGTCGAGCCCGCCGTTCTGATGCTCTCGGAGTAAGCGAGGATATTCTTGTCGTCGCACTCGCGCAGTATCATCTCGTTCATTCCGAGCACTGCGTTGATAGGGGTTCTTATCTCATGCGACATATTCGACAGGAACGAGGATTTCGCTTCACTCGCCGCTATAGCGCGCTCGGACAGATCGACGAGCTTGTCACGCTCCGCCTTTTCGTCGTTGATATCCTCGGTGAGCCACAGAGCGCGCAGGAGCCTTCCTTTTCCGTCACGCCTCGACGCGACGAAGCGTCCGCGTCTCCACAGCTTTTCCTTGTTCATATATTCGATAGTGATGGTATTAACGCGTTTCATGCGGCGTTCGAGCGTCGAAAGATCGATAAATCTTATAACCTCGTCAACGCACGACGGGTCGCAGACATTCTCCATAACGTGCTTTATGGTCGCCTGCGCGTGTATATTGCTCTCGTCAACAAGATCGGCGACATACTTGCTGTCCGCTTTTATCTCGGTGAAGGTGTCGGTCGGCAGATCAAGCTCATGCGCGGTCATGTAGATGTTGGAAATGGACGAGATGCGGTAATTCAGCGTTTCGGCGGCTTCGGCGAGCTTGTCGCGCTTTCTCTTTTCCTCGTCTATGCTCTCGACGAGCCACAGAACGTGCTCGATAGTGCCGTCGTCCCCGCACTTCGCGATGACAAATCTCGCTCTGCACCAGATATCATCGCTGCTTAAAAATTCCTCGGTGACGGTATTGGAGTCCCGCAGTCTCGCGTCAAGCGTGGAAAAGTCGATGAACTCGCTCATAGCCTGTCTCGATATCGGGTTGGTCATCTTTTCGACGATCGCGAGCGTGGCAGCCTGAGCATTGTCTATGTATTCGGTGTTGAGCTGCCCGATGTTCGTGACGTGGGTCTTGACCTCGCGGAACCTGTCGTTTTCGAGATCGACGTCGTACATCGAGAAATAGATGTTCGCGACGGACGAGATCTGCTCGTTCATCATCTTTACCGCGTCCAAGGCAGTGTCGCGGTCGCGCTTCTCCGCGTCAATATCCTCGATCAGATACATGGCGTTCGAGACGCGTCCGTCGGCAAGCCTTCCCGAAACGATGTAACGCGCTCTGCGCCATTTTTTGTCCGCGCTTAAGAACTCGGAGGTTATGGTGTTGCTGTCTTTGAGACGCGCGTCGAGCTTCGAGAAATCCACGAAATCAAGTATGCCGGCGCGGGTCGATTCATCGGAGAACTTCGTCATTATCGCGCGTATCATCTGCTGACAGTTGTTTCTCGTCTCGCCGATCATCTGCGAGGCTTCCGCTTTGTTGTTCTGCACCTCGACGAACGTGTCGGTAACAAAGTTTATCTCATGCAGTGATATGTATATATCCGCGGTCGAGGAAAGCTGCTTGCTCAGGCGCTCGGTCATGAGACTGCGCTTCGCAGAAGATGCCATTATAGCTCCCACTATAAATACTATCGCGAGAACAAAGCTTATCGTCAGCCAGAGTATCACCGTCAGCGACAGGAATACGCGCGTCGTTTCCTTTACGGAGACACAGCGCCAGTCGTTCTGCATATCCGCGTAATAGGCGATATAATGGGAATCGCCGAGCGCGAACTCGAAATAGTTGTTCTTTGTCCTGCCGAGATTTTCCACTATCATAGCGCCGAGCGTTCCGGACCCGTCGGTATAATCCTTGCCGATCTCCGCTTTGTCCGAGTGCGCCACAACAACACCGCGTTCGTTGAGTATCATCTCAAAGTCGGCGTGTCCGGGCCCCACGGCCTCCTCGGTTATCTTCTGTATCTGTTCGAGCGACACATCGAGAGAAATGACGCTTTTCCCGTCACACAGCACCTTTCCGATAGCAAGCATCGTATTTCCGGTCTGCACATCGGTGTAAGGGTCGAGTACGGTTATATTGCCGCTGTGCTCCATCGGTTTTGTGTACCACGGGCGCTCCGTCGCGACATAACCCTCGGGCGGCTCCCAGTAGGTACCGCTGAAAAAGCGTCCGTTGATATATCCGTAAAGCCCCGTCATATTTTCGAGCACGGTGTTCCTTATCGAAGTGGACTGCGCGACGATATAGTCCTGTATCTCGCTGTCCGGTCTTTTATTCTGTATCAGCTCATCAAGCCCGTATGCCGAAAGCTTTACCGCGTCTATATTCGTGGAGAGGTACTTGTCGAACTGCTCGGCAGCCCTGACGGAGGACAATTCACCCTTTAAGATGATGTTGTCGCGCTCTCTCGCATAGACCATATTATAGTACAGAATAACTATACCGACAAAGAAAACTATGACGAGAATGCTTATTATGAGGGTACGCAGCGTCGTTCTGCTGAGCCCTGTTATCCTGTTATTCATGCGTTCTTCTCCTTTTCGGAGCTGTCGGTCCCGGTGCCGGCCACAGCCTGTTTGAGCTCGAACGAGAACTTCGAGCCGAGGTCATACACGCTCTCTGTCTCAAGCCCGGAGTCCATCATTTTCAGCAGCTTCTTTGTAATGCCGATGCCTATGCCGTTCCCGGCGCCGTCATCGGAGATGAGCCGTTCGAGAGCCTCGTGCTTCATACCGATACCGGTATCCATCACCGCGGCTTTCAGCATAACATATCCGGGCTCGTCGGGTATATTCTCACAGCGCACGCTCAGCGTTACCGAGCCCTTCTGCGTGTACTTGACCGCGTTTGTGAGCAGATTTGTCAATATCTGCTTTATCCGCAGACAGTCGCCGCGAAGAGCTGCGGGGAGCTCGCCTTTTATGTCCGTATAGAAAGCCAGGTGCTTTTCATCGGCTTTCTGCCGTATCATTCCGGCAAGTTCGCCGATCATCTCCGCCGGGTCATATTCGGCATCTGCAAGCTCGAACTTGCCGGACTCGAGCGCCGAGTAGTCTAAGATATCGTTTATCATGCCGAGAAGCTCGCCGCCGTCTCTGCGTATCTTCTCGGAACACTCGAGGATATGCCCGTCGGTGCTGTCGCGGCGTATGATCTCATTCGTTTCAAGAACGGAGTTAAGAGGAGTGCGTATGCCGTTGGAAATGCTCGAAAGGAACGCCGATTTGGCTTCGCTCGCAGCGACCGCGCGCTCGGACATATCTATCAGCTTGTCGCGCTTCTGTTTCTCCGCGTCTATGTCCTCGGACAGCCACAAAACGTGGGTGAGACGGCCTCTCTCGTCACGTCTTGACGCGACGAATCTTCCGCGGCGCCACTGTTTGTCCTTGTTCAGGAACTCAAACGATATGGTGTTTCTGTTGTGAAGGCGTTTGGATATGGTATCGAGATTGGTGAATCCAAGCGCGCGGTCACGGTACGACTCGTCGGTAACGGACTCCATTATCGTATGGAGCGTTTCACGCGCGTTGTCGTGTGACTCGGACATTATATCGTTCACAAGACTGCTGTTCGACTTCAGCTCAATGAATTTATCGGTCGTAAGATCTATCTCATGTGCCGTAAGATAAATGTCGGCAATAGAGGAAATGCGGTAGTTGAGCTCCTTTGCGGTCTCCGCGAGCTCGACGCGGGTCCGCTTCTCCGAGTCGATATTCTCGACCGCCCATATAACGTGCGAAAGCCCGCCGTCCTCGGTGCGTTCCGCGACGATAAATCTGCCTCTGCACCATTTTCCTCTCGAATTGATGAACTCGATCGTCGCGGTGCCGGTCTCGGCTACATTTTTCTCGACATTTGAAAACTCAATGAACTCCAGAACTTCATTGAGACAGCTTTTGTCGGTCAGCTTTGTCATCGCGCCGCGAAGGACCTGCTGCGCGTGCTGTACATCATTTCCTATCGCGGTCTGTACAACGGAATCGTTCATCTTGATTATTGTGAACGAATCATGCGGGATATCGACATCGTGAACGGAGGTGTAGATGTTTGCGAGACAGCCGAGCTGCGCGGTGAGCAGCTTTGCGGTGTCCTGCATCTTATCTCTGTCGCGTTTCTCCGCGTCTATGTCCTCGATAAGATACATCGCGTTTGAAACGCGCCCGTCGGCGAGTCTTCCGGAGACTATGTAGCGCGCTTTGCGCCATTTGCCGTCCGCGCTCAAAAACTCCGTCGTTATCGTGTTGCGGTCTTTCAGCCGCTCGTCGAGCTTGGTGAAATCCACGAAATCGAGTATGCTGTTGCGCGTCGATTCGTCGGAGGATTTCGTCATTATCGTGCGTATCATCTGCTGACAGTTGTTTCTTGTCTCGCCGATCATCTTCGACGCTTCGACCTTGCTGTTCATGACTTCCACAAATGTATCAGTCACGAAATCTATCTCATGCAGCGAGATGTAGATATCCGCGGTCGAGGAAAGCTGCTTGCTCAGGCGCTCCGCAATGATGCTGTGCCTTGCCGAATTGACCGAGATACCCGCGACTGTCGTGACTATCGCTATCACGACGGCGATAGTGATGAGAAGGATAAAGGTTATAGACGTGAACACGCTGGTCGTATTCTTCACGGAAACGCATATCCAGTCGTTCTGTATCCTTGTTGTATAAACTATGTAACTGAAGGGAGCGTGCCTGATCTCGAAATAGTTTTCCTTCGCGGAACCGAGCGCTTCATATATCGCCGCGCCGAGAGTTCCGCTCTCGCTTCCGTAGTTACTGTTCAGCTCAGACTTGTCGGAATGTGCTATGACGGAACCGTTCCCGTCGATGATAAACTCGATATCCGCCTGATCGGATTTTACCGCGTCTTCGGTTATTGACTGGATCTTCTCCAGAGTCATATCGAACGCGACAACGCTCTTGCCGTCGCAAAGTGTCTTTGCGAGCGCCATCATCATATTTCCTGTCTGCGCATCAAGATACGGCTCGATCGTCGCGATCTCTCCGCCGCTTTTCATAGCCTTTATGTACCACGGACGCTCCGTTGCTACGAAATCGTCGGGCGGCGTCCAGTTGGAGCCGGAGACAAATTTACCGTTTATGTAGCCGTACATTCCGGTTGTGTTCTCAAATACGGTGTTCATTATGGCATTGGACTGCCCCACCAGATAATCGAGTATCTTATCATCGCTCTTTCCGTCGGTAAGCATACCGTCAAGCGTGTACGCGGTCATCTTTATTGCGTCAAGGCTTGTCGAAAGGTAGTCGTTGAATTCGGAAACAGTCTGCATGGCAGATGTTTCTCCGTTCTTGATTATGATCTCGCGTTCTCTTGTATAGACCATATTGTAATAGAACAATATCACACCTACAAAGAATATGATGACAATGACACTTATCACGAGTGTCCGAAGTGTAGATCTGCCAAGACCTTTGAGTTTGTTATTCATAGATTTTTCTCCTTCTGCCGCGTTATTTCAGATATATCCGCTTCAGACCCTTAATATCATTATCGGAAAGCCCGTATGACTCCTTCGCGAAGGCTGTCACGGAGCCGTATTCTATCCGTATCTTCGACAGTACGAATTCGAGCAGATACGCCTGCACGCCGTTTATCCGCCGCACACGTTCAAGCTCGTTCTTATCGGAGGTGTATTCCGTCACCGCGGCCACATCGTGCCGTATGAGGCTCCCGTTGGCCGTGTTTGTGTACAGATAATCGGCAATTATATATTTATCTTCAAATCCGAGCAGGGCAAGCAGCAGCGCCGCCGCCACACCCGCGCGGTCCTTGCCGCTCGCGCTGTGGAACAATACGGCTCTCCTGCCGCCGTTTTCGAGCAGGAGCCCGAAAAACTGCCTGAACGCCGTCTTTGATCTGTCTCCGGATATGAGCTTCGTGTACATTTCCGTGTCGGCGGCAAGACCCGCGGAAGCAAGGAAGTGCAGCCGCCTGCCGGGGTCGGGCTCGTTTTCCGCATCATGTCCCGAAGGCACATCGAGCACCGGCAGGTGTATGTATTTCGCTTCGGGAACGGTATGATCCGGCTTTTCATCGATCTCTTCCTCCGAACGCAGATCAATTATCGCGCCGAGCCTGTAAGCTCCCGCAAGCAGCTCTGTATCTTTCGGCGACGCGTCGTGAAGATGTCCGGAGCGTATCAGCGACCATGGTCTTATCCGTCGTCCGTCACCGTTTATGTACCCGTAGAATTCCCGCGCGTTGGCTATCCCGTCGAACTCTATCGGCCGGAAGTCATATTTCGGTCCGGGATCTGTATATTTTTTGGAATGTGCTGTCAAACCGCATTTCTCCTTTCGGCATTTTTCCGATCATCATATTATATCATACAAACCGTTCAAAAACCGTTACAAAAATGCCCTGTTTTGTGATGGTTTGATGAAAATTCGGTGACAGCTTTCTGAAACCTGCAAAAATCGCTTTACAAATTAACAGACCCCTGCCGGAATCGTCCGACAGGTGTGTGTTTTTTTTCTGTGAAAAACGCTGAAACGATACCGGGCTTCGCGGCATCGGGCGGACAGACGATAGGGTTCCCGGATACGTTCAATGAGTTTTTAAATCTTAAGGAAGAGCATAGAAAAAGATATCTGGGATCGGTGACAAAGTCAATTCTGACCAGATGAATGTCAGGGATATGAAGAAAAAAGTCTTGTCATGATGCTGTATTGTCGGTACAGCACCGGAGAAGAAGATCAATATTATCAGCTGTCACATGAACGCAGCGTGTCAACACAGAATAACATTGCCCGCATAAATAACTTGACAAACCCACCGTTTTGTACTATAATGACGTAACGCAGCCCAAAAAGCCCAAAAGGGAAGGATAATTCTGATAAAGACAAAAGAACCGGGCAAACTGTTCGGCCCGGCGAAATTCTACGGCGGAGCCCTCGCGCTTGCGGTGCCGATAATGCTCCAGTCGCTCATACAGAGCCTTGTGTCACTGATAGACAACTTCATGGTCTCGGGGCTCGGGGATATTTCCATGTCCGGCGTAAACGTGGCCGGGCAGGTGCTTTTCGTGTTCATGGTTTATCTGAACGCGATATGTATGGCGGGCGGGATATTCATGACGCAGTATTTCGGAGCCAAGGACCCCGACGGAATGAAGCAGGCGTTCCTGTTCAAGCTGATAATGAGCTTCGCGGCGTTCGTGCCGTATATTCTGGTGTGCCTTGTGTTCCCGCGGGAGGTGCTCTCCCTGATGCTCATAGGCAACACCGAGGCGGATCCGATACTTGACGAAGCGGTGCAGTATATAAACATCATGTTTTTCATGGGCATACCGATGATGATGTCGATGTGCATAGCGAGCTCCCTGCGCGATCTCGGCAGAGTGAAGACCCCGCTGGTCGTCACGGTAGTCGCGACGCTCACGAACACGCTGTTCAACTGGCTGCTGATATACGGCAATCTCGGCTTTCCGGCTCTCGGAGTGCGCGGAGCCGCCGCCGCGACCGTGATAGCCCGCATACTGGAATTTGTCATATTTATGGTGATATACATAAAGACGAAGCCCGAATTCGCGGTAGGGATAAGGAAGCTGTTCGCGGTAAACGGCAGGCTGTTTTTGAAGATGTTGAAAAAGGGCTCGCTCGTCCTGTTCTGTGAAATGGTGTGGATACTGTCGGAGACAGTGACCACAGCGATATACAACGGCAGGGGAGGAGCCGAGGTCGTTTCCGGCATGGCATCGAGCTTTACGATAGCCAATCTGTTCTTTGTGGCGTTCGGAGGCATTTACTCCGCTACGGGAGTCATACTCGGCAGGACGCTGGGCGAGGGCGACCTCGAACGCGCCCGCAGGGAGAAAACGTGGCTGCTGTCGGGAGGGGCGGTGTTCGGCGTATTCATGGCGCTGTTCGGCTTCGCGACAACTCTGATAGTCCCGCTCGTATTCGGCAGGCTGAGCGAGGGAGCGGTCAGTATATGCCGCGACATGGTCATACTGATGTCGTTCTTCATGCCGGTATGGGTGTATCTGAACGCGCAGGTAGCGGTCTCGCGCGCGGGCGGTGACACGAAAATGGGAGCCTGCACGGACTCGGTGATAACGCTTGCCGTGATGATGCCTTTAGTGTTCATACTCGGACTCTGCACGGACATAAGCCCCGTGATGATGTATCTTTGCGTGAAGCTGCTCGATATAGTGAAAATTGTGGTGTTCCATTTCTGGCTCAAACGCGAGCTGTGGCTGCGCAACCTGACGGAGATGAACAATGTATGACAGGGGGGACAAAACAATGGATTACAAAGTGATAGACAGGGAAAAGTATTACCGCAAGGGCGTTTACCGCCACTTCACCGAGGACTGCAAGTGTTCGGTGTCCATGACAGCCCGCATAGATGTGACGGAGCTTGCAGCAGGGTCAAAGGAGCACGGCACAAAGTTCTA
>CAMVBT010000032.1 GCA_947165805.1 uncultured Clostridia bacterium | reverse complement strand
CCAGAGTCTCGCGGAACACGTCCATGCGGTTGTTCTCGCAGCCGAGTCCCAGCACCAGCACGCCTCCGCAGTTGGGGTGCTTCACCATGCGCTGGAGCAGCAGCTTCGTGCGTTCGTGATCCTCGCCTATCTGCGAGCAGCCGTAGGGGTGAGTGTATGTGAAGCAGCCGTCTGTCCCCGGAAGCTCGCCGTGCTTTTTCCGGAACGCCTCAACTATCGCCCTTGCCTGCGCGTTCACGCAGCCGACTGTCGGTATCACCCACAGCTCGTTGCGTATGCCGACCTCGCCGTTCTTTCGCTCATACACGTTCACGGTGCGGCTGACGCCCGCCGCCGCGGGAGCGATTTCACGCTTATTGTAGGAATACTCCAGCGTGCCTTCAAGGCAGGTCTTCATATTGTGCGTGTGTATATGCTCGCCGGGAGCTATATCCCTAAGCGCCCTGCCGATGACTTCGCCGTATTTTATGACGTTTTCGCCGGCCTTTATGGGCTTCAGAGCAAATTTATGCCCTCTGCCGATGTCCTCGGTCAGCGTTACGCCCTCGGCTGTCTCGCCCTTTTTCAGGGCCGCCAGAGCTACGCCCGCCGAATCACCGGGAGAAATTACTATACTTTTTTTCATCCTGTTATCCCAAAAACTTTTTCAGAGCAGCTCTCATGCCGTCATTCAGCATATCGCCGATATACCCGGCCACAAGCTCCGCGTTATCGTCCTCGTCAAGATCCTGCTGCCAGATGTCGGCGGCGGAGAGCGCCTTTTTCGCAATTGCCGCGGGGTCGGAGAGCTTCCATACTTCCTTCCAGAAGTCTATGTATTCCGCGTCGTCCTTTATTGCTATGTCCTCATCGCCGCGCTTTCCGCGGAAGAACACAACGAGAGCCGCGAAAGCGAACAGTATGTGCTTCGGCGACCTGCCGTACTTCGCGCGGTAGTCGTTGTAGGACGGCAGCAGGCGTGTCCTGAATTTCGTCGTCGAATTGAGAGCTATCGACATCAGCTCATGGCGTATGAACGGGTTCATGAAACGCTCTATAACGCTGTTCGCGAAGGCGTCCATCTGATCGGCGGGCAGGTCTATGGTCGGCTTGATCTCGGTATTCACAAGCTCACCGATGAATTTTCCCACATCGGGGTCGGTGACAGCCTCGCGCACCGTGTCTATGCCGCAGAGATAGGCTATCGGCACCATTGAAGTGTGCGAGCCGTTGAGTATCTTGACCTTGCGCTGCTTGTACGGGGTTATGTCGTCGGTGAAGATGACATTCAGCCCGGACTTGTCTGCGGGCAGTCTTTCATATACAAATGGCTCGTTCTGCAGCACCCAGAGGTGGAAGACCTCGCCCTTGACGATGCTCGTGTCGTTGTAGCCCTCCTCCTCGCATATCTGCGCCGCCTTGTCCTTCGGGTAGCCGGGAACTATGCGGTCAACGAGGGTGTTCGTGAAGTGGTTCGCCGAGGTGAGCCAGCTTATGAACGCTTCGTCCATGCCGTTTATCCGCGCAAGCTCGGTGAGTATGCGCTTCAGCTCGTCGCCGTTGTGGTCGATGAGCTCACAGGGAACTATCGCGAGCCCCTTTGAAGCGTCGCCTCCGAAGTGATCGTATCTCGCTTTCAGGAAAGCCAGCAGCTTGCCGGGGAAGCTCTTCGGGCATACCGAAAAGTCCGTGTCCGTGCTGTCCAGCGCTATTCCCGCCTCGGTGGTGTTGGAGACCACGATCTCGAGCTCCGGCTTCTTCGCGTAGCCGAGGTACTTGTCATACTCGGTGTAGGGGTCGATGAAATCGCGCAGAACGTCGATCACCTGTCTGCTCTGTACCTTTTCGCCGCCGTCTATGCCTTCGAGGCACACGGTATAAAGACCGTCCTGTCTTTCAAGGTCGCGCACCCTGCCGCGGGGCGTGGGCTGTACGACAGCAGCGTCCGCGTCAATTATTCCCTTATCGTTGAGGTCCTGGAGTATCCAGTCAACGAAAGCCCTCAGGAAGTTGCCCTCACCGAACTGCAGGACCTTTATCGGTCTTTCCTTGGCGGGGTGGTTGGTTCTGTTAAGATCGTCCATAACTTATATCCGCACTCAGAGTGCGTCTCCTCTCATTCTTTTCTGAGCTTTATGCGCTTTTCGGTGTGCTTGTCGAACAGGTAGACGGTCTCCCACGGGATATCGAACTCGAATGACGAGCCCATAGCGGGAGAGTTATGCGGGTCAACCTTGAGTATGCTGCTCATGCCGTCAAAGTTGACATACACGTTGGTATTGTCACCGAGCAGCTCAACAAGGTTGGCAAAGCACTTTATCCTATAGGCCCTGCCCGCGGCGCTGCCGAGAACGGCCTTTACAGCCTCGGGGCGGAAACCGAATACGACTTCCCCGCCCTCGTACTTTTCGAGCACTTCCGCGTCGGCGATATGGGTGAGATCTATGACATTCTGTCCGAGCTCGAGCCTGCCCTTATTCAGCTTCGCCTCGATGAAGTTCATCGGCGGTTCACCGATAAAGCCCGCCACGAACATATTCACCGGGTTGAAATAGAGGTCATAGGGCGTGCCGATCTGCTGGATATAGCCGTCCTTCATGACAACTATCCTGTCAGCCATAGTCATAGCCTCGGTCTGGTCATGGGTAACATATATGGTGGTAGCGCCGGTCTCGCGGTGTATCTGGGTGATCTCCGAGCGCATGGTCACGCGCTGCTTCGCGTCGAGATTCGACAGCGGCTCGTCCATGAGGAAGATATCGACCTTGCGGATTATCGCGCGTCCCACGGCGACTCTCTGTCTCTGGCCGCCGGAAAGCTCTCTCGGCAGTCTGTCGAGATAGTCCGTAAGACCGAGTATCTTGGCGGTCGAGTTCACCCTGCGTTCGATAACGTCGTCGTCAACGCCCTGTAGCATCAGACCGAATGCGAGATTATCGTAGACCGACATATGCGGATAGAGCGCGTAGTTCTGGAACACCATGGCCACGCCGCGTTCGCGGGGACCCTTGTCGTTCACCTTCTCGCCGTCGATATAGAACTCGCCCTTGCTGATATTTTCAAGGCCGGCGATCATGCGCAGAGTAGTCGATTTTCCGCAGCCCGATGAGCCTACGAAAACGATGAACTCGCCCTTTTCGATCTCCATGTTGAAATCATGCACGGCATGAAAGCCGTTGGGGTATATCTTGTTGATACCGCGTAATGTTAAATATGCCATAACTCAGCCCACACTTTTTTCAGATTTTGTTTTATCTCAGATCAAGGTTGCTTATGTTGTCCATATCATCGTATGTCTGGTTCTCACCGCACATACCCCAGATGAACGTGTAGTTGCTTGTAGCCGTGCCGCTGTGGATAGACCAGCTCGGGCTGATGACAGCCTGCTCGTTGTGCATGATGATGTGGCGGGTCTCCTGCGGCTGTCCCATGAAGTGGAATACCACATTGTCGTCCTCGAGCTCGAAGTAGAAGTACACTTCCATTCTTCTCTCGTGAGTGTGCGACGGCATCGTGTTCCACGAATTGCACTTGTCGAGCTCGGTCATTCCCATCTGCAGCGAGCAGGACTCGCATACCGCGGGGTGGATATACTGGTTCACGACGCGCTTGTTCATGTTCTCACCGCTGCCGAGAGGCCTGTGGTTCGCCTTCTCCTTTGTGATGTACACGGTGGGATAGGTCTTGTGCGCGGGGCTGGAGTTCAGGTAGAACTTCGCGGGCTTCGAGGCGTCGTCCGAGCGGAAGATGACCTCCTTCGTACCCATTCCGATGTACATTCCGTCCTTATAGTTCAAAGCGTATTCCTTGCCGTCGAGTACCACCGTACCCTTGCCGCCGACGTTGATGAGACCCATTTCGCGTCTTTCGAGGAAGAACTCCGTTCCGAGCTCCTTGGTGCTGCCGAGCTTAAGCTCGCCGTCCACCGGCATAGCGCCGCCCGCGATCATTCTGTCCTGATGCGAGTAGGTGAGGGATATCTCGTCCTTTACGAACACGTTCTCGATAAGGTAGTTCTTACGGAGCTTTTCGGTGTCGTAGTATTTTGAATCTTCGGGGTGATTGCTGTATCTTATGTCGAGTTTCATTATGAATGTCTCCTTAAAATAATTTTCTCAGATGATCGACGGCGAACGGGATATCATCGCCGACAGTGCCTTCAAGAACAAGGTTCGCATCCGGGCAGACCTTTCCGATCTCCGTGAGTATGCGCTCATAGTCGAAGATGCCCTTTCCGACTCCGATCTGTTTCAGCGAGCCGTCGTCGTTTATCACGCAGTCCTTGATGTGGAACACGCATATCCGGTCTCCGAACCTTTGCAGGCCTTCTTCGAGGATATCGTACATTTTTCCGATGTTCGAGCCGTCGAGGTAATTGTACAGGTCGAAGATGAAGCGGATATTGTCCCTGCCGATGCGCTTCACGGCCCTTTCGAGCACCGCGGGCTCATAGCAGACGTGACCGAAGGCTCCCTCCATGCAGACATTCACGCCGTAGTCCTGCGCGTATTCGGTCAGCTCCGAGAACACGCTGACCACTCTGTCAAGAGCCTCGTCCGTCCGGTTCAGCGGGTGATATGTCCACTTGTCACCGTTATATGAGCCGGTCTCCGAGCCTACACTGCCGCAGCCGAACTCCTTTGCCAGCGCGATGTAGTCCTTGAATACCGCGATGCCGTTCTTTATCTTCGCCTCGTCCGGGTGTACGGGGTTGAAATACGCGCCGATCAGAGGAACGGTCTTACCCGCCTTTTCAAACGCCTCCCGGAACGCAGACGCCCTTTCGCGGGTCACCGAGCCGGGAGTATAGGCTACCCCGTCAAGGCACTTGTACGCCACGAGCTGAACGCCGTCTATCCCGTACTCGCCGAGCTTCGCGGTTATATTGTCCTCGCCCTTCACTCCGAGGTCGTGGGCGCGGATAAATAATCTCATCATCTCTGTACGCGTCCGGATGCGTCGCCGCCCGCGAGAGTCTCGACCTCAGCGCGTGTAACGAGGTTGAAGTCGCCGGGGATAGTGTGCTTGAGAGCGGAAGCCGCCACCGCGAATTCGAGCGCCGCCTTGAAATCCTTGCCGTCGTTGAAGCCGCAGATAAGGCCGCCCGCAAAGGAATCGCCGCCGCCCACGCGGTCAACGATAGGATTGATGTTGTACTTTCTGGAATGATAGAACTCTCTGGTCTTGCCGTCCATGATGCACGCCGACCAGTCGTTGTTGGAGGCCGAGTGGCTCTCGCGCAGGGAGGAAATGACATACTTGAAGCCGAATGTGTCGATCATGCGGTTGAATATGTCAACATAGCCCGCAAGCTCCAGCTCGCCCTTGGTGACGTCGGTGTTGCCGGGCTTGAAGCCGAGCACCTTCTCCGCGTCCTCCTCGTTGCCTATGCAGACATCAACGTACTGCATGAGGTTGGTCATGACCTGCTTTGCCTTCTCGGACGACCAGAGCTTCTTGCGGAAGTTGAGGTCGCAGGAGACCGTAACGCCGTGCTTCTTTGCCGCTTTCAGAGCTACTTCCGTTACTTCCGCCGCGAGGTCGGAGATAGCGGGTGTGATGCCCGTGAAGTGGAACCAGTCGGCGTCCTTGAAGATATCGTCGAAGTCGAACTTTGAAGCGTCGGCAGTCGCGATAGACGAATGAGCGCGGTCATAAACGACGTTCGAGGCTCTCAGCGATGCGCCGGTCTCAAGGAAGTAGATGCCCAATCTCTCGCCGCACTTCGCGATGTGGTCGGTCTTTACATTGTATTTGCGCAGAGCCGCCACGGCAGCAGCGCCGATCGGGTTATCCGGGACCGCGGTAACAAACTCCGCGGTATGTCCGTAATTCGCCAGCGACACGGCCACATTCGCCTCGCCGCCGCCGTAATTGATGTCAAATTCGTCCGCCTGAATGAACTTTTCGTTGTTGGGGGTCGAGAGTCTGAGCATGATCTCGCCCATTGTAACTATTTTAGCCATGTTGTTTTTCTCCTTACAGTTCTCTGTTGTTTACCGCCGCTTATTTTCTTTCAACAAGGTGGATTGCAAAGCCGCCGAACTCGTCCTTCAGATATACGACCGTCATTCTGCCGTCCACATCGTACTTGGCTGTGGACATATCAGCCTCGATGCCCTTGTGTTTAAGCTGATATACGGCTCTGCGGACGCTGTTTGTAGCTACGGCTATATGTCCCTTCGCGCCCTTGAACGGCGACTTCATGCACTCGATGAACGAGCCCGCGAAAACGCTGCTGTTGCCGGGCTTCTGCTCCCAGCCGAACATCGTTTCAAACTTCGAGGAAACGTCCATAGCCTCGCCCTCGTTATCGCAGTTGATACCGATGTGAGCGACGGAGAAATCGAGCATCTTGTTGACCGCCGAGCGGCACAGCGCCGTGATCTCGTCCCATTTGCCCGCCTTGACGAGCTTATCCGGAACTATCCAGCTTCCGCCGCAGCAGACTATCTTCTTGAAACCGAGGTAAGTGTTGAGATTGTTCTCGTTGACGCCGCCCGTCGGCATGAACTTCATCGAGGAATAAGGAGCGGATATCGCCTTGATGTAGGGGAGGCCTCCCGCCTGCTCCGCGGGGAAGAACTTGACGAAATCAAGTCCGAGCTCCATTGCCTGCTCTATCTGTGAGCCGTTGGCAACGCCGGGAGTAAAGGGCACGCCCTTGTCGAGGCAGTGCTGCACGACTTTCGGGTTGAGGCCGGGAGCCACGCAGAACTTCGCGCCTGCGGCTATCGCCCTGTCGCACTGGTCGGTCGTGAGAACGGTGCCTGCGCCGACCAGCATATCGGGATATGCCTTGACCATATCGGCTATGACCTTGTCGGCTCCCTCGGCGCGGAACGTTACCTCCGCACAGTGTATGCCGCCGTCATAGAGCGCTTTTGCGAGGTTTACCGCGTCAGCGGTGTTTTCGAGCTTGATGACAGGTACTATGCCCGTACATTCAAGCTGTTCGAGATATTTTTTGTTGTCCATTCGCGTTTTGTCCTTCCGAAATATGATTTTTAAGTTATTACTGATAGGTGCCGTTTCTTTGCATGGATAGTTTTATCGGAGAATAACGGCTGCGAGGCAGTCACCCGCCCATTAAACAGAATTAACAGACGGATTGGGTGCGGCGGCTCGCCGCTCACCGCGCGAGCCAGCCGCCGTCAACGGCAAGGGTGAAGCCGTTCACATAGTCGCTTGCAGACGAGGCGAGGAATACCGCCGCGCCCATAAGATCGTCGGGAGTTCCCCAGCGTCCCGCAGGTATGCGCTCCAGAATGTCCGCGCTTCTCTTCTCGTCATTGCGCAGAGCCTCGGTGTTGTTGGTCGCCATATAGCCCGGAGCTATCGCGTTCACATTGATGCCGTACTTCGCCCACTCGTTCGCCATGGTCATCGTGATGCCCTTGACAGCGGACTTGCTGGCAGTGTAGCTCGGCACTCTGATGCCCCCCTGATACGAAAGCATACTCGCGACGGAGATTATCTTGCCGCCGCTGTTCTGCTTTATGAACTGTCTCGCAGCCGCCTGAGAAAGGAAAAAGAGCGTGCGGCAGTTCACATTCATTACGAGATCCCAGTTGTCCACCGAGAAATCGATGCTGTCCTCGCGCTTGATGATGCCCGCGTTGTTCACGAGGATATCAAGTCTGCCGTACTTCTCCACAGCCGTGTTTATTATCATTTCCACAGGCTCAAGAGTCGAAAGGTCGGCAGTCACATAGCTGAAGTTCTCCTCGCCGAGCATTTCCTGTGTTGCCTTGCTTGCCGATCTCGAAACGCCGAGCACCTTCGCGCCCGCCTCAACGAACGCCCTGCTGATGCCCTGTCCGAGTCCCGTGTCGCTGCCTGTTACGACCGCGACCTTGCCTTTTAAGCTGAACATATCCAGAATCATATTTTTACCTCCGTTTTTCCGGAAAATTATTGACTGTTAAAATATCCCGAGCATTTTCAGTATCGTGACATAAACGAATATCGTCACCGTGCTGAACAGACTCGTCCAGACCACTAACTGCCCCGCGAGCTCGTCGTCGCCGCCCATTTCCTTCGCCATTACCGCCGACGATACAGCCACCGGAGTAGCGAACACACCGATGAACACCGCGAAATGCTCGCCCGAGAGCGAAAGCTGCTGCATAAGCAGGTACGCCGCCGTGAGCCCGAGCACCGGCACCGCGATATTCCTCATTGCCGTGCCGAAAACTATCTCCCTTCGCAGGCGCGCCACCGCCGAGAACTCGAACCGCCCGCCGAGAACTGTCAGCGCGAATGGCGTGCAGACCGATCTTATACTGTCGAGCGCCTTGTACAGCGGAGTTATGTCGCTCAGCCGGAACGTTATGCCCCACTGCACGAACAGCCCCCTCACGCACAATACCGCAAGTCCTGCGACTGTGCCGATTATCAGCGGGTTCTTAACTATGCCGAGCAGTATCTTCTTTATGTCTGCCTTTTTCCTTTCGCCGCTCCCGTTGAACACCGTCAGCGATATCACGCCGAGTATGTTGAACAGCGGCACGCAGAACGCCGACATCACGCCCGCCGCGGCAGCCCCGGCCTCGCCGAAGAGCGACTCCGCGAGCGGTATACCGATTATCGCGTAGTTCGAGCGGAAAATGCCCTGTATCAGCACCCCGCGCTTGCCGTTGTCCTTTGTGAACGCGCAGCAGACGGGTATCGCCAGCAGAAATATCATTATCACCGCCGCGATGCCGAACAGCAGATAAGCCGGCTCGACGTCCGACAGGCGCTCTATCCTGTACACGTTGCAGAACAGCATGACCGGCAGCAGCACTCTGAACACGAGCTTGTTGCCCGCGTCGAAGAAGTCCTTCCCGAGCAGCCCGGTACGCTTTATGACATAACCGAGCGCTATCAGCAATATGATAGGCAGTACGGCGTTCGCCGCAAATAAAAACGCTTCTCCCACGGTCAGAGTTTCTCCATGGGGTAATATGGTCTGAGATATTCCCCGGTCGCCCTCACCATTCGCCGGAACAGCTCGCGCCCGTCCGTAAGAGACAGGCCGCTGCAGAGCGGCTGGTTCATGAAAGCCTCGAATATCCTGTCAAAGCGGCGTTCCTTAATGCCGTAGTATGTGTTTTCGATGTTGAGCGCGCTGCGCAGAACGAGAGCGTTCACCTCGGGGGGCAGGCGCTTCGCCGTTATCGGTTTGAGGCTGTTGCGCGAGAACACGCAGTTTGTCTCCACCACCGAACCGAGCGGCAGATCGGGCATCTGTCCGACATTTATAACATTCGCGTTGGAGATGCGCTCCGGTATCACACCGGCCAGAGCCTTTATCAGCTCCGCGACCTCCTCGTCGCTGTGCTTTACTTCTGTTTTTTCAACTCCGTCGGCAAGACGGCTGGAAAGCTCGATCTTCTCTTTCCTGTCCTTCTTGCGGTAGTCAACGGTCGTCAGGTGGAACAGCCAGCGCTCGGCGTCCTCCCTGTCCTTTATGTACCACGCTCTGTCCATGAACTCCGCGAGATGTCTGTCACCCGCGGCGGCAAGCACTCCGAAGCGCCTGAACAGATCCATTTTGACCTTGTTGCCGTATCTGAACGGGTCGCTGCGGAAATCGTCCGGGTCGGAGCTCTGCTCGCAGTAGCCGGTCTCATAAAATCTGTCGATAAATCCGGGCAGTATCCCGAGCAGATCGGTGCCGTTATAGTCCGCCTCGGTTATCCATGTGAAGTGGTTGATGCCGCAGGCGTCGATCTTTATCTCGCTGCGGTGGGGTCTCGGGACTCCGAGCATTTCCTTCGCGGCGCAGGCGAGAAATTCCTGCGCGTGGAACACCTCGTGGCAGCAGCCGAAGGCCTTTATCTCCGGGAACACGTCATACAGCGTCTTTGTGCAGGCGGTCATCGGGTTCGTGAGGTTCAGCACCCACGCGTCGGGGCAGTGCTCCTTTATCGCGCGGGCGAAGTCCTCATAGATCGGGACTGTCCTCATCGCGCGAAGGACTCCTCCGGGTCCCACAGTATCGCCTACGGACTGATAGATGCCGTATTCCTCGGGCAGATGCACGTCGGCAGCCATTTCATCGAATGTGCCGGGAAGTATCGAGCACACCACGAAATCTGCGCCGTCAAGCGCGTCACCGAGCCTGTCATACACATTGTATTCCCACACCGAAACGGTCTCCGGAGCGGCGTTTATCCTTTCCCCGATGCGCTTGTTTATCTGCGCGGCGGGAATGTCGATATCATAGAGCGCCAGCTCGCCGGAAAGCCCCTCCGCAAGCGCGAGGTCCGTCATGAACACTCTTGCCCATGCTTTCGAGCCGCCGCCGATGTATGCTATCCTGACTTTTTTCATAACTTTATATCCAATCTCCACGGGATATGCGGGCCGTCAATTTTCTGCAAATCTCTTTACCTCCGTGTAGCACAGCAGGAACGGAGCAACGCCCTTGGCGTCGTTCTCGACCACCGGCTCGGAGATGTAGTATTCAAATGTGCCGTTGCGCCTGAGATCGCACTCGGGGCCGAGGCCTGCCATGAGGCAGATGCCGCCGAGGTCGAGTTCGCCGGAATCACTGAATTTCAGATATTTGCGGCAGATGCCGTCGAACGTCTTATGTCCGGCCTGAATGTATTTCTCATCGAGAACGCCGAGTCTCGCGCCCTTCATCATGGCGTAGGCTATCATGCTGCTGCCGCTGGTCTCGAGGTAGTTGCCCTCACGGTCTCCCTGATCGACCACCTGATAATACATACCCGTTTCCGGGTCGGCGTACTGCGCGATGCCCTCTATCGCCTCGCGGAAGATGCCGGTCATCTCGTCTCTGTCGCTTCCGGGATCCATATAGTCTATAATATCGGCAAGCGCCACAGTGAACCAGCCGATAGAGCGGAGCCAGAAGCTCTTCGAGCAGCCGGTCTCCTTATCCGCCCAGTAAACTGTCTTTGAGCAGTCGCAGCCGTGATAGTAGAGCTTCTTGTTCTCGTCGAACATCAGCCTGCGGACGTTGCGTATCTGATTGATCGTGTCGGAGCAGTCACCGCCGCCGAACTCCAGCTGGAACCTTACGCTGAACACCTGCGCCATATACACGCCGTCGAGCCATATCTGATCCGGATATATCAGCTTGTGCCAGAAATTGCCGGTATTGGTGCGCGGCTGCTTTTCCAGATGCTCGTGCAGCAGGAATATCGCTTTTTTGTACTTCTCCTTGCCCGTCATTCTGTACAGGTCGAAAAGCACACGTCCCTCGTTCACATCGTCGAGATTGTATTTGTCGATCGAATAACCGCGCATAGAGCCGTCCTCACCGACATACCAGTCTATGAAGCGCTCCACGAAGTCGGAATACTTCTTTTCGCCCGTTTCCTCCGCCTCATTCAGCAGCGCGGTCATTATGCAGCCGTCGATATAATTCCATACCGCGGGCTTTCCCTCGATTATCTTTTCTATGTTCCAGAGGGGCTTGTCGGGTGTCGAACCGGCAAGCAGTCTTTCGATATAACTGTCGATCTTTTCGTACATCTTTACTCCCTGATAAGCTCGTCAACATTGTGCGTCATGAGCTCCACGCCGTCGCAGCCCTCAACGCTCACATTCCTGACCGTGAGCTTTTTTACATTGTCAAAATACATTCCCGCCCTGCACATCTTCACGGCGTTGTTCTTCATCGCGGGAAATCCCTCCCTCGCGTCGGGAGCGTATGTGAAGCTTATATTTTCCACCGTTATCTCGTCTATCGGCATTTCCGGCAGACCGTCGCAGTAGCAGGCGGCGACGTGGCAGCTGCGGCATTCCATGTTCCGGAACGTGAACTTCCCGAGATACGGCGTTCTGTCGTCCACGGGCAGCTTCTCTCTCGTTGTGTTGTACTCCGAGTATCTGTCCGGGTCGCAGCAGTTGTACCACATATTTATGACTATCGGCGTCATAACGCCGTTCATTTCTATATTCTCAAACGTGACTCCGTCGATGACCGCATACTTGCCTCTTCCGCGCCTTGTCTTTATGCGAAGCCCGCGGTCGGTGTTATTGAACCTGCACTTCTCGACCGTGAGGTTTTTAACGCCTCCCGCCATTTCGCTGCCGAGAGTCACAGCGCCGTGTCCGTCGCGCATCAGGCAGTTGCGTATCGTATGATGATCGGCAGGCTGTCTGAATTTCTTTCCGAGCTCTATCTTGCCGGACTTTATCGCGATGCAGTCATCTCCCACGCTGAACAGGCAGCCTATGATATCCACACCGTCGCAGGCCTCGGGGTCGAGGGCGTCGGTGTTCGGACTGTCCTTGGGCGCATATACCGAGATGTCAAGGAACGAAAGCCCGCGCGAGAAATAAGGGTGGATATTCCACGCCGGTGAGTTCCGCACACTGACGCCCTGTACGGTGATATCCGCGCACCGGTTGAAGAACATCACTCTCGGACGCGCGACCGTGCGCTCCTTCACGTTTATCCACCACTCGCTGTTCTGCGCGTTGCCGTCTATCGTGCCTCTGCCGACGATGCGGATATCCTCGGCGTACTCCGCGAATATGAGCGACTGGTGCATAGGCACCGCGTTGCCCTCCCACGCGCCGAAATGCACGTCCTCGCCGGATACCGCATCCGGAGCAGTGCCGGGTATCACAGGATATCTTGCGGGGTCGGTGTTCCCGAGCAGCACCGCCTTCTCCGCGATATCAAGTGTGATATGGCTTTTAAGGCAGAGCGGCGCGGTATGATACACGCCCTCCGGGAATACCAGCCGTCCGCCGGGCGGCAGGCAGTTTATCGCTGTCTGTATGCTCTGTGTGTCGTCGGTCTCTCCGTCGCCCGCGGCTCCGAAGTCCCTGACGTTCACCGCGCAGGTCTCCTTCTCCGTGCGGAACGTGACACTGCCGTATCCCGGGACTTCTGCTGTGTGTTCGGTGTCCGGCTTAAGGTCATACAGCGAAAACACGTTCGTTTTCCGCGTAAACAGCGTTTCGCCGTCAAGGCTCACGGTATATTCCCTGTCGTTCTCGTAGGGTAAGGCGTTATCCAGCTCGAAGCAGGCGCTTACGGAGCTTACAAAAAGTGTCTTTATCATTCTGTCTCCAAGGATCATTTCCCGGTGCCGCCGACTTTTTTCTCGGCGTCCCGGAATATCTTTATCAATGTATTCTTCACAAATATCAGCAGCATATCGAAGCCGAGATAGAACAGACCGAACAGTACCGGCTCCACCCCG
>CAMVBT010000031.1 GCA_947165805.1 uncultured Clostridia bacterium | reverse complement strand
CCCAGACCCCCTTCAAAAAACTTTCAACCGCTACGCTATTAAACTCGAAAGAAATATGCTCCTTTTGGAAGTCAAAAGGAGCAGTTATTTTATACTTTTAGTGTTCTTTACTCTGAAAAGACGTATTACCTGCCCCCGCTGCAAGGCGAAGCGATAGGGTCCAGCGTCACGCTGGCGCCGCCCGCGCAGGGCAAAAAAACTCAAGCGAAGCGACTCTCAAAAAAATACATAAAGACACATCTCGAGCGCGCAGCGCGACTACCCGAGCAAGCCGCGCCATTCTGTGATGAGCTCGCCGATGGTGTCGATATCGCTGATCTCGGCGGCCTCGCGGAGCTTATCAAAGCAAGCCTGCTGCTTCTCGTCGGGGAATGAGAAGCCGGACATCTCTTCGACCGCCTCGTCGATCTGGAGAGTATCGAAAAATTCGAGAGCCTGTGACAGCTTGTCGAGCAGCGGAACTATATCTTCGTTCGTCGCTGCCTTGAGCTCCTTGTCCGCGAGCTCGGGGAACTGCGGAGCAAGTACGCCTTTCAGCGAGCGGTATACTTCGAGCATCGGCATGGTCTTTTCACGGATAAGCTCGGTGTTGCCCTCGTTGCCCGCCTGCTCCAGCGCGGCGGCGGTGTCCGCGAGCTCCATGGCTCCGATCTGGCGCGACGCACTTTTCAGCGCGTGAACCTCGACCGTGTAGGAGTGTATGCTGCCCGCCTCATAATACTGCTGTATCGTGTCGGCTTTCTTGTCTATCGAGATGAAGTATTCCTTGAGCACCGTCATGAACAGGTCGGCGCTTCCGAGACGCTCTATCGCGGTAGCGGTGTCGAGACCCTCAATGCTTATGCCCTGCGCCGCGGACTGCTTTTCCGCTTCCGCGGCTTCCTCGGCTGCGGCGGCTTCTTCCGCGGAGATAGGAACTATCTTCTCCTGCGGCAGCCACTTGTGCAGCTTCGCCGTGATCTCTTTCAGGTCAATGGGCTTGGCGACGAAATCGTCCATGCCCTCTTTAAGGAACATCTCCTTTGCGCCGCTCACCGCGTTGGCGGTCAGGGCGATTATCGGAACACCGTCATATTCGGGCATCAGGCGGCGTATGATGTGCGTAGCCTCGATACCGTCCACCTCGGGCATCATGTGATCCATGAATATGCAGTCGTACTGCATCTGGTTCATCAGATCTATCGCCTCACCGGCGCTCTGCGCGAGATCGACCGCCATTTTCAGCGGTTCGAGCAGACCCTTCGCCACCGTAAGGTTGACGCTGTTATCATCTACTATAAGAACTCTTGCCTCGGGCGCAACGAAATGGAACGTCTCGTCCTCGGAGTTGTCGGTAAACAGCCTGATATCGCTTATTCCCATAGCGTTGTAGAGACCGAGGGAATAAACCGGCTTGCGTATTACGTGAACGTTTGAGAGCATCACCGTGCTTCGGCTGGCGTAATCCGCCACCGCAAGGCACTGTATCTCCGGGTGCTTCTCGAGATAGTTGAGCAGCAGATTGGTGAGCTCGTTCTTGTCGATTATCAGGTACTCGGGCTTGTATTCGTCAAGATCGTCACAGTTCTCGACCTCGATATACTCGGCGTCGATACGCGAAAGGTCGGTATGGAGCTGATCGCGCACATACTCGTTGGCGATGCAGACTACCACTCTCGGTCTGTGCGTGGGCTTCGGAACGGACGGCATTCTGTCAACTATCTTCTGCGGTATCTTGATAAAGAAAGTCGTGCCCTTGTTATACTCGGAATCAAAGCGTATGCTGCCTCCCATAAGGTCAAGCAGCTGACGGGTTATGGCAAGGCCGAGGCCTGTACCCTCGACGTTCCTGTTTCGTTTGCTGTCGACCTGCTGGAACGAGCTGAACAGCTTCTTCTTATCCTCGTTCTTTATACCGATACCGGTGTCCTTGACCTCAATTTTAAGGATCACCTCATCGGGGTCTGTATCGCTGAACTCCGCTCCGATCTTTAGCGTAACGTTGCCGCGCTTGGTGAACTTGACCGCGTTGTTCAGTATGTTTATCATTATCTGGTGTATGCGGAAATTGTCGCCGTGGAGCATTCTCGGGATATCGGGGGCGATGTCCATGGTGAACTCCACGTCCTTGTCGCCGATACGCGTATTTACGATATTCGCGACATCATTGACAATGGACAGCGGCTCGTAGTCGTCCGGGATTATTTCCATCTTGCCGGACTCTATCTTAGAGAAATCGAGTATATCGTTGATTATAACGAGCAGATTCTTGCCCGCCACCTTGATCTGGTTCACGAAATCGCGGGCATTCGCGGACATATCCTCGCGCAGGGCGAGGTCAACCATGCCGAGAACGGCGTTCATAGGCGTTCTGATCTCATGGCTCATATTCGCGAGGAAGTCGCTCTTCATCTTCGACGCGGCTTCTACCTCACGGTTCGTCCTGTAGAGCATATAATTCTTGTACGCTATGTCGGAGATTACGCCCGCTATCGTATAGAGCGAGGACGCTGCCTTGTCTATGGTCTCCTTGTCAACGATACGCACCTCATGCACGGCCTTTATGTACTCGTCGGGGTCTATATTGAGCTCCTCGGCCACGCTGCGGAAATCCGACAGCACCGGGGGCTTGGTGAGCACCTGACCGCCGATGAAGCTTCCGATCATCTTGCCGTTGGCCATAATGGGCGCAGCGAACTCGACAAGTCCGGCATGGCAGTAGTACGAGCAGGGTCCGTTCGCCTCCTGTGCGAGCTCGGCACCGTGCTTGTCGCACTCGAAGCATCTCATGCAGCCAAACAGCGAACGGCGTGTATATTTCTGGCAGAAATCCGTGAAATGCGAGCCCTGAGTCACCGCGACACCGTTTTTGTCCGCAGTAAGAGCCGCCATTCCCGTCATATTGGAAAAGGCGTCCTGTATGCTCTGGAGGGTCTTTACATCTATAAGGTCGGTAAGCCGGAAATTTTCCTCTTCTTCCTTACCGGGAGCATTTACTTTATCTTCAGCCATGATGTCCTCCGTTAAGCAAGGTTAGCTACCGTTGCCAGCAGCATTTCCATATTTATGGGCTTGAGCAGATAGCCGCGGGGTTTGAGAGCCATGATCTCCTCGACCTTCGCGCGGTCCGAAACGCCCGTAAGGAAGCATATCGGGATACGGTTGTAGGCTGCGTTCGCGCGTATGCGGCGGAACACCTCCGCACCCGTCATTATCGGCATCTCATAGTCGAGTATGATAAGGTCTACCTTGTTCTGGGAGAGGAACTTCTCGACCATTACGCCGTTGAGCATGGCGGTGACCTCATACTTGTCCTCAAGCGCGGATTTTATGGTCTTGAGCATGAGTCTGTCGTCGTCAACAACGAGTATGCGCTTCTTGAAGTCGTCGTCTATCTGCTCCTCAAAGCCCTTTTCGAGGAAGCTCTCGATACTGAGGGCGAGGTTATCGGCGGAGATAGGGCGGCGTATCATAAAATCGGCGACCGCGCGGTTATTCGTCTCGAGGACCTTGCAGTCCTCGGCCTTTCCGACTACGACTATGGGACATTTATTGTAGACCGGGTTTTCTTTCAGCCTCGGTATCTGGGTTATCGGTTCGCTGTATGGATTATCCATGAATATGACATACACATCGGGCTTGAACGCCTCGACATGGTTCAGCACGTCACGGAAGTCGGGCGTGGTCGAGAGTGTGAAGAACTGCTTGCTCGTATACTGGAAGAAGTCCTTCAGCAGTGCCATATTTTCGCCGTAATTCAGAAGTACCTTATATCTCATACTTTTGCCCTCATTTTCGGAAATTTGGTAAAAACAGTCAGCATATACTGATACAAAATAAATTATACCACAATAGGCGGTTTAAAAGCAATTCCTTTTTGTTCATTTATACAAATCCGTCTGAAATTTCGGCATTTTACCCAATGCCCGGGTCGCCGGAGTACGTTCGCGGCGCGTATGATACCTTTCGGCGGCGACGTGCCATACCCGATAAGTCGGCGGGCTTTACAGAAACAAAAAACGGCGGACCGTTTCCGGACTGCCGTTTTTAAGGTATTGCTCAGGATCATACAAGCTCGATAACTGCCATTTCCGCAGCGTCACCGCGGCGGGGGCCGACCTTGATTATTCTTGTATAACCGCCGTTTCTTTCGCTGTACTTCGGAGCTATCTCATCGAACAGCTTCTTGGAAACTGCCTCCTTGGTAACATACGCGAATACCTGGCGCTTGGAGTGAAGATCACCCTTCTTGCCGAGTGTTATCATCTTCTCGGCTTCACTTCTGACTTCTTTAGCTCTTGTAACGGTAGTCTCGATCTTACCGTTCTCGAGTAAGAAGGTAACCATAGCTCTGAGCATTGCTTTTCTGTGGTCGCTTGTTCTGCCTAACTTTCTCATTGCCATTATGGTTCTCCTTTCCGACGGACATAAGAGTCCCTGTCAATTTTAATCGTCTTCGTTTGAAGCAAGGTCAAAACCGAGCGACTGGAGCTTTGCTCTGACCTCCTCGAACGACTTCTTGCCTAAATTCCTTACCTTCATCATATCTTCCTGTGACTTATTGATGAGGTCGTCTACCGTATTGATGCCTGCGCGCTTGAGGCAGTTGAACGAACGTACCGAGAGATCGAGGTCTTCGATCGTCATTTCAAGGAGCTTATCCTTGCTCTTGTCGTCCTTCTCAACGAGGAACTCCGTCTGCGACGGCTCATCGGAGAGATCGACGAACAGTGCCAGATGCTCGGTGAGGAGCTTGGCCGCGAGGGAGATCGCTTCCTTCGCAGAGATCGTGCCGTCTGTCCATACTTCAACAACGAGCTTGTCGAAGTCTGTTCTCTGACCTACGCGTTTCTTTTCAACGGTGTAGTTGACCTTTAATACAGGTGTGTAGATGCTGTCAACAGCGATGACGCCGATCGGAGGCTGGAGCAGAGCCTTGTTCTTCTCTGCGGATACATAGCCTCTGCCCTTGTCGAAGGTGAGCTCCATATAGAGCTTAGCGCCCGCGCTCAGTGTGGCGATGTGCATACCGGGGTCGAGTATCTCGATCTCGCTGTCGCCCTTGATATCGCTTGCGGTGACTTCACATTCACCTTCTGCCTTGATGCACACGTTCTTCGGAGCATCGCCGTATAATTTTGCTATCAAGCCCTTGACATTCAGAATGATCTCGGTAACGTCTTCCTTGACGCCGGGTATGGTGGAGAACTCGTGCTGAACGCCGTCGATCTTCACCGCCGTTACCGCAACTCCGGGTAAAGAGGAAAGCAATACGCGTCTGAGGCTGTTGCCAAGTGTATTGCCGTAGCCTGCCTCGAGGGGTTCGAGAACGAACATTCCGTACTTCCCGTCGGGTCTGAGCTTTACTATCTCGATCACAGGCTTATCTATTTTATCAAGCATTCCTTAACCCTCCTGCTGAATTTGTTTCCATGGGGAGCATATCCCCGCTGATCGTTTAAGGGCAAATCTGAACTATCTGTGTGTGTAACTCTGACTGAACAAAGCTGCCCCGGTCAATTTTAAATCCCGGTATCCGCGCACGTCAGGCGGCACGGATCAGGTCTGACCGTGAATTAAAAATAACCGCACCACCGGCATTATATGCCGGAAAGCTATTACTTAGAATACAACTCTATGATGAGGTGTTCTTCTATCTCATAGTCAAGCTCGTCGCGCGCGGGTGCCTTTGCGACCTTGACAGACATAGCTTCTTTGTTCACTTCGAGCCATGTGGGGATAAGTCTTCCGTCAACAGCCTCAGCGATCTGAGCGAACTTGGGGCTCTTCTTGCTTGTCTCGGAAACTGCTATTACATCGCCCACCTTTATACGATAGGAGGGGATATCCACCTTCTTGCCGTTCACTGTGAAGTGACCGTGACCTACCAGCTGTCTTGCTTCACGTCTTGTGATAGCGAAGCCCGCTCTGAATACGACATTGTCAATTCTCGACTCGAGGAGTCTCAGAAGGTTGTGACCTGCGATGCCCTCTTCCTTTACAGCCATTTCATAGTAATGATAGAAGGGCTTTTCGAGCACACCGTAGATGAATTTCAGCTTCTGCTTTTCCTTGAGCTGAAGTCCGTATTCGGACACCTTTTTTCTCTGGTTAGCGTTTCTGTTTCTCTTTGTTTCCTTGCCGTATCCCATTACCATGGGGCTTATTCCGAGTGCCTTGCATCTCTTGAGCACCGGCGTTCTGTCTACTGCCATTGTGTAACCTCCGTAATTATTTCAAAAAATATCGGTTTTCCGTACTTTGCTTATTGTTTGAAGTACCGTTATCTGCGTCCGGCATGGCTTATTGCAGCGCTCCGAAATACAGATATCTGCTAATTGACTGCCATAGAAGCTGACTGAGTTTTTTCAGAGCTCCGAAACACAGGCAATCTGCGCAGCTGATCGGCGTACTTTGCTCAGCAAAGTACAATCGACTCCGAGCAAATCGGTGAAGCTCGGTTCATTAACGTCAGACGCGTCTTCTCTTGGGGGGACGGCATCCGTTGTGCGGGATAGGAGTAACGTCCTTGATCATGCGGACTTCAAGTCCCGCAGCCTGTAAAGCTCTGATAGCTGCTTCACGTCCCTGGCCGGGTCCCTTTACATAGACCTCAACGGTCTTGAGACCATGCTCCATAGCAGCCTTGGCTGCTGTCTCGGCAGCGGACTGCGCAGCGAAAGGTGTAGACTTTCTGGAGCCTCTGAAGCCCAGCTCGCCCGCACTTGCCCACGAAAGAGCGTTGCCCTGCAGGTCTGTGATAGTAACGATAGTGTTATTGAAGGAAGACTGGATATGCGCAGCGCCGTTTTCGATGTTCTTTCTTTCACGACGGCGGCGGATAACGGTCTTCTTTCCGTTGTTCTTAGCCTGTGCCATTTATTGACCTCCTTTATTATTTCTTCTTATTCGCTATGGTCTTCTTCGGACCCTTGCGTGTTCTCGCGTTGGTCTTTGTTCTCTGGCCGCGGCAGGGGAGACCCTTGCGGTGACGAGTTCCGCGGTAGCAGTTGATCTCGACGAGTCTCTTGATGTTGAGCGCAACATCACGTCTGAGGTCACCCTCTACTACATAGCCGCTGTCGATTATCTCACGGATCTTAGCTTCTTCGGCTTCTGTGAGATCCTTGACACGGGTGTCAGGATTTACGCCTGCTTTTGCGAGAATATCATTTGCGGATTTTCTTCCGATACCGTAAACGTATGTGAGACCGATCTCAACACGCTTCTCCTTCGGGAGATCCACACCGGCGATTCTTGCCATAATTTATTCCTCCTGTTTTGATCCGGGCTATCAGCCCTGTCTCTGCTTGTGCTTAGGGTCCTTGCAAATTACCATTACCTTACCCTTGCGCTTTATAACCTTGCACTTATCGCACATAGGCTTTACCGAAGGTCTTACTTTCATTGTTATAACCCTCCTTTAAGGTTTCGTCTTGCGGACGCTTACTTCGCTCTCCATGTGATACGTCCTTTGGTGAGGTCATACGGCGACATTTCGACCGTGACCTTGTCACCGGGGAGTATACGGATGAAGTTCATTCTGAGCTTTCCGCTCACATGGGCGAGTATCTTGTGTCCGTTCTGAAGCTCGACCCGAAACGTCGCGTTCGGGAGCGCCTCAAGTATAGTTCCCTCTACTTCGATCACATCTTCTTTAGACAAACTTAGATCACACTCCTGTAACTGCTTCATTCCACCGTCTCATCTGCGGCGGCCGCACCGAGCGCCCGTCTGAGCGCTTTATCGGATACTCCGTCCACCTGCACCGTTCTGTTCGTCCGGGCGAGGTGTTTCGGATTCTTGCGTTTCGGTCTTGCGAGCGGTCTTTCCTTGCCGTCGGCGACGAGCACAGTGTCCCCGTCGAAGCCGACCACCGCGAGCGGATAGCCCTTGTCGCGCCCCGCTTTGCTTATTACGACCATACCCTTTACAAGATCCATAGCTTCACCGTCAATGAGATGTGAGCGTCATTATGAGCGGCTTATCGTTCGTTATCGCTATGCAGTGCTCAAAATGCGCGCTGAGTTTACCGTTTGCCTCAACTACAGTCCACTTGTCTGAAAGGACTTTTACATCCGGAGTGGACTCGTTGACCATTGGCTCGATACAGATCGTCATTCCGGGAACGAGTCTCGGACCTCTGCCTGCCCTGCCGAAATTGGGGACCTCGGGATCCTCGTGCATTTCGGTGCCTATGCCGTGGCCGACGTACTGTCTTACGACGTGGTAGCCGCCCGCCTCGACATGAGCCTGCACCGCCGCGGAGATATCACCGATGCGGTTGCCGGGCACAGCCTGTTCGATGCCCTTCCACAGAGCCTCCTCTGTGACTTTCAGAAGTCTCTCGGCCTCGGGAGAGACCTTTCCGACCCTGAACGTCCTCGCGTTATCGCCCTGCCAGCCCTTGTACAGCGTTGTCACATCGACTGTAACGATATCGCCCTCTCTGATGATCTTCTTCTTTGAGGGTATGCCGTGTATCAGCTCCTCGTTGACCGAGATGCAGCAGCTGTTCGGAAATCCCGCGTAACCGAGGGACGAGGGTATCGCGCCTTTTCTTACTATAAAATCGTGAACTGTTTTATCAAGTTCCCATGTGCTCATTCCCGCCCGGATCGTCTTACCCGCGAGTTCGAGCGCCTGCGCGGCTATCTCGTTCGATTCCATCATCAGACGAAGCTCCGCGGACGATTTGATCTTGATCATTTATCAGTCCTGACTTTCTATTGCTTCAAGCGTGAGTCTCGCGGTCTCGGAGATACCGTCCTGTCCGATCACGGTCTTGAGCTTGCCCTTTGCGGTGTAGTAATCCTTGAGGGGAGCGGTCTTTTCGTGGTAGGTAGCGAGTCTGGAGAGCACTGTTTCGGGCTTGTCGTCAACTCTCTGTACCACCTTGCCGCCGCAGCTGTCGCAGATACCGTCCTGCTTTGTGGGCTTGTGTTCGATATGGTAGGAAGCTCCGCAGCTTTCGCATACGCGTCTGCCGGAAAGTCTCGCGCATATCTTCTCATCGGGAACATAGATCTCGATGACCTTGTCGATCTTCACGCCCATAGCGTCGAGGGCCTCGGCCTGAGATACGGTTCTCGGGAAGCCGTCAAGGATGAAGCCGTTCTTGGCGTCGTCCTTCGCGATCCTGTCCTTGAGAATGCCGATAACGACATCATCGGGAACGAGGTCGCCCCTGTCCATATACTCCTTTGCGGCGATGCCTGTGGGAGTACCGTTCTTGACAGCTTCACGGAGCATATTGCCTGTGGAGAGAGCGGGTATACCGAGCTTCTCGCAGACGATCTCCGCCTGAGTGCCTTTTCCTGCGCCGGGAGCGCCTAAAAAGATCAGATTCATATAATAACCTTCCTGTTTCCGACCGGGCGCGGCTTTTCGCTTCCGCCCCGCGCCGGTCTGTTGTTGATAGCTTATTCGAGGAAGCCCTTGTGATGACGCATCATCATCTGGCTCTCAAGAGAGCGCACAGTTTCGAGAGCAACACCGACAAGGATCAGCATTGTTGTACCGCCGAGGGCGATATTGATACCCGAAAGCTGTCTGAATATTATCGGGAAGATAGCGACGAACGCGAGGAACATCGCGCCGATAAGGGAGATCTTCGAGAGCGAGTTCTGAATGAAGTCCGCTGTGGGCTTGCCGGGACGGATACCCGGGATAGCACCGTTGTTCTTCTTCAGGTTGTTCGCGATCTCCACGGGGTTGTACTGGATAGCTATATAGAAATAGTTGAATCCGATTATCAGCAGGAAGTAGAGTACCGCATACAGCCAGCTTGCCTGACTGAAGAGTCTTACGAACCCTTCCCAGAAGTCGTTGCCGCTGCTGCCGTCTCCGTAGATTCCGAAGAACGAGCAGATCGTCTGCGGGAGTGCCATTACCGACATCGCGAAGATGATCGGCATTACACCTGCCATAGCTACCTTTATCGGGATATGCGTGGACTGGCCGCCGTACATCTTTCTGCCGACAACTCTCTTGGCATACTGTACGGGGATCCTTCTTTCGGCGTTCGTCATCAGCACCACGAGACCTATCATCAGTATGAAGATGATCCCGACTATCGGAACGAGTATAGCGTTCTTCATATCGGCAGTCATGGACTGTACAAGAGACCACACAGCTGCGGGAGCTCTTGCGACGATACCCGCGAAGAGTATCATGGAGATACCGTTTCCGATACCCTTTTCATTTATCTGGTCACCGAGCCATATAATGAGCGAAGCACCTGCCACGAAGCAGATAACTATCGTTATCGCAGCGAGCACGCCCGAGAAGCCTTCCGTGTACTTTACGGCGCCTCTCGCGTTGAGCAGGAAGTAGAAGCCTACCGCCTGGAGTATAGCCAGACCGAGTGAGGTCAGCTTCGTAATGGTATTTAGCTTCTTTCTGCCCTCATCGCCTTCCTTCTGCAGCTTCTCGAGCGCGGGGATCGCGACGGCGAGCAGCTGGATGATGATGGAAGCGTTGATATACGGGGTGATCGACATTGCGAGCAGTGTACCGTTCGAGAGCGAGCCGCCGGTCATGGTATCGAGGAAGCTCAGCAGAGACTCATCGCCCATGAGCTCGGATATCGCGCTCATATCGAGGAACGGAACGAACACATTTGAGCCGAAGCGGAAAATTACGATGATAAATAATGTGTATAAGATCTTCCTGCGAAGGTTAGTATCCTTCCACGCATTGCGAAAGACTTCAAACATTATACCACCTCAGCCTTTCCGCCCGCCTTCTCGATTTTTTCCGCCGCTGCGGCGGTAAACTTGGAAGCCTTAACGGTAAAGCTCTTTGTCAGTTCGCCGTTGCCGAGGATCTTGATGCCGTCGTAGAGCTTCTTTACGAGTCCGCTTTCTACGAGAGCCTGTGCGTCGATCTCGGCACCGCTCTCAAAGCGGCTCTCAAGGTCGGATACATTTACGGTCGCGTATTCTGTCGCGAATATATTATTGAATCCGCGCTTAGGGATACGCATAGCAAGCTTGGTCTGACCGCCCTCGAATCCGGGCTTTACTCCGCCGCCGGAACGTGCCCACTGACCCTTATGTCCTTTACCCGCAGTCTTGCCGTGACCGGAACCGTGTCCGCGTCCGATGCGCTTAACTTCCTTTGTCGCGCCGACAGCGGGAGATAATTCGTGCAGCTTCAATTGTTACACCTCCTATTGTAAGATATTATTCGGATACTTCGATGAGGTATCCTATCTCTTTGATCTTGCCCTTTGTAGCCGCGTTATCGGGCTGCTCGGTAACATCGCCGACCTTGCGCAGGCCCAGCGAGTTAGCAGTCGCGATATGGCTGTCCTTACGGCCGATAAGGGACTTGATAAGCTTTATCTTCATTGTTCAAGCTCCTTCCTTTTTCAGCCCAGTATTTCCTTGACTGTCTTGCCTCTGATAGCCGCTACCTGCTCCGCGTCTCTGAGAGAAGCGAGGCCTGCGATCGTTGCTCTTACAACATTGCAGGGGTTATTGGAGCGCAGGGACTTTGTACGGATATTCTTGATACCTGCCATTTCCACTACGGAACGAACGGGGCCGCCCGCGATAACGCCGGTACCCTCGGGAGCGGGTCTCATCAGAACGGCGCCTGCGCCGAACTTGCCGACTGTCTCATGAGGGATCGTTGTACCCTTGAGGGAAACCTTGATGAGGTTCTTCTTCGCGTCCTCGATACCCTTGCGGATAGCGTCCGGAACTTCGTTCGACTTGCCGAGACCGAAGCCTACGATGCCGTTACCGTCGCCGACTACTACCAGCGCGGAGAACTTCATTATACGTCCGCCCTTGACTGTCTTGGATACACGGTTGATAGCTACGACCTTTTCGCTCAGCTCTAATTTGGATGCATCTATAAGTGCCAAAGCTTTTTCCTCCTGTATTATTTTAGAAATTGAGTCCGCCTTCGCGCGCACCGTCTGCGAGCGCAGCTACTCTTCCGTGATAGAGATAACCGCCTCTGTCGAATACGACATCGGTTATTCCCTTGGACTTTGCTCTTTCGGCGAGCTTTTCGCCGACCTTCTTTGCGGCTTCGCAGTTTCCGCCGTACTCTGTGAAGTCCTTCTCGTTGGAGGAGGCTGCGCAGAGCGTTACGCCTGCTTCATCGTCGATAAGCTGGGCATAGATGTTCTTTGCGGAGCGGAAAACATTGAGGCGCGGGCAGGAAGCCGTACCGGAGATCTTGTTCCTGATCCTCTGATGACGCTTGATCCTTGCTTTATTGCTGTCTTTCTGCTTTATCATTTCTTATCACTCCTTACTTCTTGCCCTTGGCGGCCTTGCCTTCTTTATGGCGTACATATTCGCCCTCATATCTGATGCCCTTGCCCTTGTACGGCTCGGGAGGACGCTTGCCGCGTACTTCTGCGGCGAACTGGCCGACCTTCTGCTTATCGATGCCCTTGATGATTATCTGGTTGGGCTGGGGAGCTTCGATCTTGATATCGTCGTTATCCGAAACGATGACATCGTGCGAATAACCGATCTTGAGGATAAGATCCTTGCCCTTCTTCTCGCATCTGTAACCGACGCCCTGTATTTCGAGCTTCTTCTCGAAGCCTTCGGTAACGCCGACTACCATGTTATGGATAAGAGTTCTTGTGAGTCCGTGGAGTGCGCGGTTGGCTGCCTCGTCATCGGGGCGCTCTACCTTGATCTGTCCGTCCTCGGAAGTGATCTTCATCGAGGGCTTGAACTCCTTTGTGAGGGTACCCTTGGGTCCCTTTACGGTAACTACCGAACCGTCTATCTTTACCTCTACGCCTGCGGGAACAGCGATAGCGTGTTTACCTATTCTTGACATATCTGTTCCTCCTTACCATACAAACGCGAGGATCTCGCCGCCGACATGGAGCTCTCTTGCCTTTCTGTCGGTCATAATGCCCTTGGAGGTGGAAACGATAGCGATACCGAGTCCCTTCATTACCTTGGGCATATCCTTGCAGTTCGAGTAAATTCTTAAACCGGGCTTGCTGACTCTGCGAAGTCCCGTGATGACTTGTGACTTATTCTCAGTATACTTGAGTGTGATCCTGATGACGCCCTGCTTGTTGTCCTCTATCACTCTGAAGTTCTTGATATATCCTTCATCGACGAGGATCTGAGCTATCTGCTTCTTTACGTTCGAGCAGGGAACATCTATTGTGGGGTGCTTTGCGGCACTCGCATTGCGGATCCGTGTAAGCATATCTGCGATAGTATCAGTGATCTGCATTTTCTGCTTCCTCCTTAATTAATTGATGTAAAATTACCAGCTTGCCTTCTTGACTCCGGGGATCTGGCCCTTGTAGGCGAGCTCTCTGAAGCAAATTCTGCAAATACCGAACTTGCGCAGATAAGCGTGAGGTCTGCCGCATATTTTGCATCT
>CAMVBT010000030.1 GCA_947165805.1 uncultured Clostridia bacterium | reverse complement strand
GATCGCCCGCGGCGGCATTTTTGCCGAGCTTGTCGAGCGGCAGAGAGTGGATGTGAAATAAATGAAAGGATGATATTATGACACTTGAAGAACTTTACAACAAAGTAATGTCCGACCGGGACATTATGGCGGAATTTGTGAAAGCGTCCGGCACAGGAACTCTCGCGGATTTTGCTGATCAGTACGACTGTCACGCAACAGACAGCGAGATACGCGATTATTTTATCGCAAAGTGCGGCGGTGAAGGCGAGCTTGACGATGACGCGGTCGAGGCGGTATCCGGCGGCGCGTTCGATTTCTTCGCATGGATAGGCAATTTATTCAACAGCCTTTTCGGCGGTGCGGCATCTACTGCTTCGACAACAGCCAATACAGGCAGTACCTCCGGGAACTCCGTTGTCGGCGGCGGTCGGGTGAATGTTACCAATAATTTATCCGGAAATCAGATAGTCGGCAACGGCATCGCTCCCGCTGCAAGCAATCTCCGGAAGAGCAGTATTTACAAGAAATTATAAGGAAAGGAAAGAAAAACTATGACAGTAAATGCAATCAAAGACGGAACAAAACTCACAATTACAGCGGAGGGAAAGCTCGGTACCACCTCCGCACCGGAGCTTGAAAAGGCGGTAAAGGACAACATAGGCGGAGTGACCGAGCTTATTTTCGATTTCGGAAAGCTCGAATATATGGCATCTGCCGGACTGCGCGTTCTGCTGTCCTCCGCAAAGGTGATGAAGAAGCAGGGCAGCATGAAGATCATCAACGTCACACCGCCTGTTATGGATGTTTTCACATTCACGGGAATGGCTGATGTACTCGATATCGAACAGGCGTAACGGGAGAAATTATGGAAAAGAAGACAAAAAAGCTGTCGCGGATCATAACGATAAGGCTGTTTATAGCGGTGTTTATAGCGTTCGTCGTGTCGAGCGCAGTCACATACACCGTGCTTTATATAAGCTGCGCAGAGAAAGCAAATGCGCTGTTACAGTACGGGAGCGTATCTCTGAGTATTGATATTAAAGCAGATACCAATACCGAGCTCTTCAATAGCTTAGGCAGTTTTATGTCAACGACGTATGCACAGGAGGGTGAGGAAGCAGCCGCAGCACTCCTTGAAGGCTCGAACTACTCCTATGTAGCAAAGACGGACGGAACGATATATCTTTCGGGAAATGCGGATTTCATCGGAAAGAATGTGAAGGATATCGAATACATATCGAGTATGATAGATACTGCTCTCATATATATGGAGCAGAACAGCAGCCCCATCAGCTATGAGATGACCCCGACCACGGTAAAGACGCTTGACGGTAAGTTTGATGTGTATTATCTTCTGACCGTGAGCAGAGATATCCCCGACAGCGTTATCCTGTCGGCACATCTCCCCGAGGACTGCGCCGAAGCCGCTCTTTACGCAAGTGAGCTGGTTTCCATGAACAGAAATGTCGGGCTTACCGGCTTCAATATTGTGATAAACTCCGACTATGATATATTAACGGCAACAACAATTCTGCCCGACACATACCACACAAAGTTCCCTTACCCTGAAATACTTGACAGATACAATGAAGGTACTGATGAAAAGCTCAAGACCTTTGACCTGCCGATATACTTTGCCGGCGAACTTATAAATGTTCCGGCAAAGATGCTGTTCGACAGAGCGGTTCTGTGGGATACGGATTATTTCTACTGCGTAAATCAGACATTCGGTACATATATCCTCAGCCTTTATCCCGCCGAGGAAGCGCTTGAACAGGCGAACGACACCATATTTCTCATCGTTCTGATAGAGGTAGTTGTATTCACGGTGCTGTTCATTGTACTTCGTCTGCTGATAAAGCGCAGAGTTATAAGGAAGCTCAATTCTGTCAACGCTTCTCTTTCCGCGATAACAGCCGGCAACCTTGATGAAAAGGTCAATGTGCGCGATTCACGCGAATTTGACACGCTTTCTGACGACATTAACGCGACAGTCGATAAGCTGAAAGATTATATCGCCGAAGCTGCGGCGCGTATAGACGCCGATCTTGCTGTTGCAAAGGCTATACAAAGCTCCGCGCTTCCGAACGTGTTCCCGCCGTTCCCCGAAAGAAAGGAATTTGAGCTGTTTGCAAGCATGAACGCGGCGAAGGAAGTCGGCGGTGACTTCTACGATTTCTATATGCTGGGCGATCATACTCTCGGCTTCCTGATAGCCGATGTTTCCGGCAAGAGCATACCCGGCGCGATGTTTATGATGACTTCAAAGACCGTCATCAAGAGCCTTGCCGAGAGCGGTATGCCGCCCGCAGAAGTGTTCAGTATCGCAAACGAAAAGCTCTGTGAGGGCAACGAGGCGGAAATGTTCGTGACCGCGTGGCTGGGTTATCTCGATCTGAAAACAGGTCTTGTGCGCATAGCGAATGCCGGACACAATCCGCCCGTACTGATACACGGCGGCAAAGCCGAATATGTGATACTGAAGCCCGGTCTTATGCTTGCGGGAATGGACGGTATCCGTTACAAGGAGCAGACCTTGCAGCTCGAAAAGGGCGATATTCTCTACCTATATACCGACGGTGTTACCGAGGCTATGGACAGGGACGAAGAGCAGTACGGCGAAGACAGGCTGCAAAAGCTGCTGTCCTTCGGTGAAAACTATCCCGCACCCTCGGCTGCAAACGGCATTGCCGAAACTGTCTGCGATATGGTGACAGCCGATGTCACGAAGTTCACGGACGGCGCCGAGCAGTCTGACGATATCACGATGCTTTGCGTGAGATTTTTAGGAGGCGAGTAAAATGAAGGAATTAACGATAGAAGCTACACCGGAAAATGTCGATACCGTCATAGAATTTGTTGACGCACAGCTTGAAGAATACGGCTGCGGAATGAAGGAGCAGATGGCGATAGATGTAGCGATAGACGAGCTGTTCGGTAATATTGCGCACTACGCCTACAAACCCGATGTAGGCTATGCGACGGTGCGAGTCGATGTTCTGAAAGACCCGCTTTCCGTTGAGGTGACATTTATCGACAACGGAAAGCAGTATGCCCCGCTCGCAAAGGAAGACCCCGACACAACGCTCTCCGTCGAGGACAGGCCGATAGGCGGCATGGGCATTCTGATCGTTAAAAAGAGTATGGACGCGGTGAACTATGAGTACAAGGACGGGAAGAATATTCTGACTATAAAGAAAAGATTATAAAACAGGAGATTGCCATTTTGAATATATTATCATTGGTATCAAACATATTAGATTTCGCTTTTCTTATTTGGTGTATAGTTTTGTTTTACCTTTCGCTGAAAAAATGCTTTCTGAACGGTAAAAAAGGTAAAGTCGGACTATTATTGGTAACACTGTTCACAAATCCCCTTGTGGTGTATATTGTGAGCCTGTATGCGGCACTCATTCCGATGATAGCAGTCTTGATCGTTTTCGGTCTCGATAAATATGTATATAATGTTTCCGAATTATTAAGCATAATTCAGATAATAACTGCCGGAGTTATATATATGTTACTGACCTTTCTGTTTTCGCGATTGGTCGGAAAATGGCTGAAAGTGCCGAACAGATCATTGGTGACCTTCGTATATCTGATGTTCGGAGTATTTTTCTCTGTTTCGATAAGAGGCTACAGCAACGAAACACTTGAATCATCATTGCCGACTTTCATTTTCAGTATCGCCAACACAACGGTTTTATTCATTGCTTCATGGTTTTTATATCATTTTGTTATAAAGGCGCTTTCCGGACTGACGAATCAAAAGCGGGCGGTAAACGCTAAAATATTCCTGATACCGCCTGCTATATTCAATCTGACATATATCTCGCTTGCGTTTACAAATCTTAAGCTGAGTTTTGAGTCAAGAACTATAGTTTACATATTTTCTACAATAATAACCTTTCTGTTTATATGGGCGTTCTATGTCATTATCAAGAATATCAACGCCACAAATGAGGAAATAAAAGCGAAAAATCAGATCAAGACACTATCCGTTGAGGTCATGGAGGCCCTCGCTCACACGATAGACGCGAAGGACAAATACACAAACGGTCATTCGGTGCGTGTGGCGAAATATTCCCGTATGATAGCCGAAAAAATGGGGCTCGATGCCGAGACCTGCGAGAATATTTACTATATGGGACTTCTGCACGATATAGGCAAGATAGGCGTGCCTAACGAGATAATCAATAAGCCCTCACGGCTTACCGATGAGGAATATGATGTGATAAAAACTCACCCCGGTATCGGCTTTGATATACTGTCGCAGATAAACAGCCGCCCCGACCTTGCAAAGGGCGCGCGCTGGCATCATGAACGCTATGACGGAAAAGGCTATCCCGAAGGTATAGCAGGCGAAAAAATACCGATGGAAGCGCGTATCATCGCAGTCGCGGACAGTTACGACGCAATGACATCAAACAGAAGCTACAGACATTATCTGCCGCAGGAGACCGTCCGCGCGGAGATAGAGAAGAACGAGGGGACGCAGTTTGATCCTGAGATAGCAAAGTATATGATAATGATAATTGACGAGGACAAGGATTATATCCTGCACGAATGATCTTTTCCGATATAACAAAAAAGGAGAACTGAAACCATGAACAAGAAGAAAACAGCACTTATGCTCGCGGCGGCAATATCATTGACCGCACTTGCTTCCTGCGGCACATCAACACCGGCGGCGACAACGACTGCTCCGGAAACAACACAGGCGGCCGTGCAGACGACGACCACGACTGCCGCTGCATCGGAAGCAGCGACCGCTTCGGAGGCTCCGGCATCGGAAACGGCTGCCGCACAGACCGAAGAACATTCCGACCGTGTTGATATTCCCGAAAACGAATGGGACGGGTATATGGACAAAGTGTTCGCCGCAAATCAGAGAGAAGCGGTGTTTGCAAATCACAAATCGCTCGTACTGTCTCTTGACCTTAACATAGACGCAGGTGAATTCAAGGCAGATTACAACTGGTTCGCGAAGGATTGTACATATTACAGGGCGCCCGCTTATGAGGAATTGTCGATGCCCGATGTAAGGTATGAGCTTGTGGGCATCCGCTCCGAATATCAGCCGGTCGTGACATATTATCTTGATATGATCGAAGGCGGCTATCAGTTCTGGTACACACCGAAAGAAAAAAGTGATTGGTACGATCCCGAACATGAAACGATAAGAGAAATGTATATACAGGACGGAAAGCTTTATTTAAATTCTGTTTATGATGAAGCGGGAAGTGAGAATTATTTTAATGTGATTCTCCCGCAGGTCGAATACACAGGTGGGATCGTAAGATACACTTCTGTTCTTGATGCTAACACATTTGAATCGACAGAGGCAGCAATATATTATGAAAAGGACGGAAATACCGAACAGATCATAAAGGAAAATTATGAATATGATGTCGATCCTCCGCGTACTGTAGATGTGCTGGTAGGAGTGTTTGAGCGATACTCTCCCAATACCGTGACAGTGACCGCTACCGCACACCCCGGTACAGACAAGGAGATCACCAAGAGCATAACTGTTCCCGCCAATTCAATGGTATCATTCTATACGCCCGATATGACTGCTCCCGAATACTTCAAGGACTATGATTGCACACAGCCTTACACCGAAGAATGGGATATGATGTCCGATCTCACGGTATATATCCGTGACGGAGGCGCACAGGAATAAATATGATCTCTGAAATAACTGCCGGACTCAACGAAGAAGAACAGAACGGGTTCTCTGCATATATTGCAAACCGTTTTGAGAATTGCGTGGAAGCGGCAGAGCCGGACACAGACTTTCTGAAAGTGTGGGAAAGTATTATTAACTATGCCGGACTATTCGGAGCCGCGAACGCCATAAACAAGAAGGTCTGCCCGGAGCGTCCCGTCGAGTTCAATTCTCCCGATACCATTGAGATAAAACTGTATGGATCATTTGCGGGAAAAATACCGATCATCTATGTCCGCGACACCGCCGATTTCGAGCAGCTCGTCACGAATGTCGCGTATAAAGGTGTGCGTCCGGACGGGCTGGAGAAAACCGGAGCTTCGTTCATTTCCGGCAAGACCACACGGTTCATGATCCTCTCAGTACCGATCAGATATGCGGACAGTTCAATGAGTTCCTCGGAAAGCTCCGCGATGACGGGACTCTTAAAACAATGGAGGATATCTGGTTCGGCAATGACGAGAGCAAATTGGATTTGTCGAGCAGAACGACGAGGGATTCCCGATAAACATTGATATAGAGCACTCCGAGACAGACGAGGCCGCATCTATGACCATAACCTACGGCGGCGCCAACTATGACCCGTTCACTGACGGCGACGAGCTTTCCGTAATGATAGTAAAAAAGCTTGCCGCAGAGATAAAGCACACATACGACGACAAAAACGAGATACAAATTCGATTTGCGTAAAAAATGAACGATCCCGCTTTCAGAATAATGACTGAATAAGAAAGAGTGAAGGAGTTCAGCTTTCCTTATAGGTCGGTTCCTCGAAAAACGGTCTCTTCATTTCTAAAACAAATCCCAACAAACCTAACGCCCGCAGGTTTTATCCCGCGGGCATTTCTTTATCCTTCCTTATCCGAAACAGCCTGTCTTGTAGCCGTTATCATCGGCAGGACTTCGGGTATTGCCGGTTATGCACTGATACTAAAATATTACAATATCAGTATAAAACTTTCAGATTTCCCGTAAGAAATCCCGTCTTCAGACGATATATAATATAGAAAAGCAAAAAACGGCGATAAAGCCTTTATAATACAGGAAAATGAAGAAGAAAGCAAAGATAACGAACGAGCAGCGCGAAATGCTCACGGCGCTCTATGAGCAGGAACGCAGCAGGATGTTCCGTATCGCGTACTCAAAGCTCGGCAGCGAGCCCGACGCTCTCGACGCGGTTCATGAAGCGTTTTGCAGGGTAATGACCGACATTGACAGAATTTCGGAGATGCCTCCCGAAAGGCGGGGTCTTCTTCTTGCTGTCATTGTGCGCAACGTGGCTGTCGATATGTTCCGGAAGCGGATAAAGGCTGCCGCGCCTACGGAGCTTACCGATGATATACAGGATACCGCGCCCGACACCGAATCGGAGGCGATCGGCAATATCACAAAGCGGGAGCTCGTCGCGTTCATAAAGACGCTGCCCGAAAACCAGCGTGAGATACTGGAGCTCACCTGTCTGTGCGGACTTACCTACGAGCAGGCGGCGCGGTATCTCGGGATAAGCGGGAACACGGCGTATCAGCGGATATTCCGTGCGCGCACGGCAATAAAGAAATTTATGAAGGAGGCGGAGAACGATGAAAAATGAAGAAATGCTGAATGAAGCGTTGAGCGAGATATGTGAAGAAGAGTTCTCCGCGTTTGACGATATGCCGGAATACGACTTTCCGAAGAGCTTCGACAAAAAAATGAGCCGCCTTTTCGGACGTTCCGCTAAGCCTGTGCGCAGAAGGACAAAGCTTTTTGTCGCTGTGGGATTAGCTGCCGCGGCTGTTCTGATATGCGGCGCGTCGGTAGTTCTTGATGTCCTGTTCCATACCGATATGAATGACAGCGAATATATCAGTATTTCGGCTGAAAGCCTCCGCAATGCTCCAAAAAAGATCGAGCACTATTATGAGCCGGATATTCCGGATCACTATATTCCTGATGAAAGATACGGAGGCTTCTGCACCGAAATGGGCTACACGATCTGCTATGTAAACAAGGATGATAAAAACGATCAGCTTATCTTCTCGCAGTATGTTATCGGTTCGTTCAATTTCATATTCAAACAGGATCAGCACGAGGGCAGTCCGCAGTGGATAAAGATCGACGACCCGAAGAACAACTCATTCGATATGGTCTTGGATCGTCCGCCCGGCTATCATTTTATAAGGGATCATGTCGAGCACTTCTGGACAGACGGGAAGTATATTTATTCCGTCAAAGCCGACCGCGCGGTGGTCGATTCTTTAGACTTGAACGAACTGCATGAGGTATTTCCCGAGGTGCATGAGCCCGGGTATTACAGTAAGATCGGGAATTCCGATGAAAAAGGAGAAAATGAATGATGAAAAAGAAAACAATCACCGCACTTTTTTTGACCACGTGTATGCTGCTCGGCGGGTGCTCCGCATCGGAAAATACAGCTGACAGCTCAGCACCTGAAAATATGGCTTACAGTAACTTGAATGAAACGATCGGGAGCGATCTGCCGTCATATTTTGAGTATTCATATAGCTCCGGATTTCCCGAGCGATTCACGGTCTCGCCCGACGGAAAAGTGATAATAACATCATTCAGAAGCTCCTCATCCGATCTTATTGAGCTTTCCGAGGACGGAAGCAGCCGGAAGATCGGCGAATGTCCGAGCATACCGGAAGGCATTGCCTATATGGGAGACGACCTGTATGTGCTTTACAGCTGGCTCGGTGATAAAGAAGGAATAATCATCAGGAAGATAGGTCTGAACGGGGAAGAAAACGAGACCTACGCGGAGTTTGAAATGCCGATCTCAATGGGGCGGAATATGAGCGGCAATGAAAACGAGCTTTATGTTCTCGCCGAGGATAAAAGCAAGGGAGAAATTGTCTGCAATTATCCGAATTTCTATGACACGAGGCTGAGCGTATTCCGCATAGCGGACGGGAATTGTGAGAAGCTGCCCGTGGATTTCCCGACAGCGGTATGCGCGGAGCCGGGCGGCGGCGCACTGATAGCGGGCTGTGACGATAACGGCTATTATGTCATGAGATACAAGGACGGCTCATTTTCGGAGAAAATGCGCTCCGAAAACATAAATTCGAGCATACGCGCTGTCGCCGATGTTGACGGCGAGCATATAGTTTTCGGTTCGTTTTCATTTTCCTCCGCGGCGTCGTTTTACGCTTCCGAGATCGGCAATATAATACCGGCGGAGCTTATCCCGGGAATGGAGATAAACGGAGAAAGGCTGTGCGCAAGGAACGGCTTCTGTTATTTCCAACCCTCTGTGCCTCTCGGAGAGGACGGAAAGCCGATAAACGACGGCGACAAGAGCGGCGTGTATAAGATCGTGCGGATACGATTTTCCGACTATTACAAATACAACGCGCCGATGAATCTTCTCTGCTCGCGGCTGCTGCGTTCAACACCCTTCGGCTGCGGATATGCCATAAACGCGGTTGAGCTTTCCGACGAGGAGACTGCGCTGAAAATACTCTCGCAGGACAGGGACTACGATCTGTGCTGCACGAAAACAACGGACACTTTTTCATACTCCATTAAAAAACAGGGCAGTTTCTACCCTCTGAATGATGTACGGGGAGTTTCCGAATATCTCGATAAATGCTTCCCGCCGATAAAGGAAGCGTTCACCGATGAAAACGGCGATATATGGGCTCTGCCGCTTTTCACGGACACGGATTTCATTTTCGGCAATATCGGAGACACGGACTTTTCGCAGATGAAGCTTGGCGACTTTTTAGATTATATGGACGGTCTTACGGACGAAGAAGCGGACCTTACGAACTGCGATGTGTTCACGCTGAGGTATGCGGCTCTCGCACACTATGTAATGACACACGACAGCTTTGATACAGCGGAATTTCGTGATGCAGCCGAAAAAATGAAAAACTCCGCTCTCCTTAACAGGAATGGTACCTATACGCCGAAGGTGACCGCGCAAAGCGAAAAGGTACTTATGCTTATGACAGGTATAGATACGGTCAGGTCATATTTCTCGAAACTCTATGAGCGCGAATACAGAGTGTCGGGAATACCGTGTATCTCGGAGCCGAATGTTATCATACCCGATGTGACGTTCGTGAGCGTCAACCCCGCCTCGGAGCATTTAAGCGATGCTCTCGATTATATAGAAAAACTAACGAGTTATCAGCTTACCGTTCCGAACACATTTATACTGAAAGCCGATGAGGGCACTTATACCGACAGCGGCACGGTAAAGCAGATGATCGTTCTCTGCGAGAACGCGCGGGTGCATTTCAGCTACCCGTGGGAGCTTTATTATTGGGATTTCATTGATTATCTGGAAGATAAAATATCCCTTGACGACTTTATCACCGAAGCCGACCGAAAGCTGAAAACATATCTGAACGAATGATGAAAAAGCACCTCAAATTCAATACAAAGTGCAGGCTCTGCCTGTTGCCGAGCCTTGCGGGAACGCTTGTTTTCTTCGTTATCCCGTACATTCGCGTGCTGTATTATTCGCTGATAGATAACCAGTTCAAGCGCAATTTCGTTTGGTTTGTTAACTACATCGAAACGCTGAACAACGAGTATTTCCGGCTGGCGCTGCTCAATTCTTTGCTGATAATTGTGATCGCCGTACCGGTGCTGATCGTGCTTGCGTTGATGATCTCGCTTGTTCTGTCGTTCGGTATAAAAAAGCTGAAAAAGCTGCGCACTGCATTCATTCTGCCGATGCTGATACCGACCGCGAGCGTTGTGCTGATATGGCGGACTGTGTTCACTGACACGGCGACGCCGCTTCCTATTTATCTGCTGTTCATCTGGAAGAATATCGGCATCTGCATTATTCTGTTGACTGCTGCATTCACGGGAATTGACGAAAGCATCTACGAGGCGGCACGGCTCGACGGCGCGGGAACGTTCACTCTGCACAGAAAAATAACTGTTCCGATGATAATGCCGACGCTTAACTTTACGGCACTGTTATCAGTCGTGAACAGTTTCAGGGTATTCAAGGAAAGCTTCCTGTTTTACGGAACAAATTACCCGCCCGACCACAGCTATACACTGCAATACTACATGAACAACAACTTTTTAAAGCTCGACTATCAGAGCCTTGCGACAAGCGCTGTGCTGACATCGCTGATAGTATTCCTGATCGTGTCTGCGGGAATGGCGCTGCAAAGGCGGTGGGACAGGTGAGGAAACTTGGGATAGTTCTCTTTATTGCGGCAGCTCTTTTGTTTGCGGCTCCGGTGGTGATGACAGTCTTCGGTTCGTTTGTGTCCGAAGGTGTTCCGACATTTCAGAACTACAACGACCTGTTGTTCGACTGTTTTATCTTCTATCCGATGTTCTGGAACAGCGTGCTGTACGCGGTAGTGATAACCGCTGTGCAGTTGCTTGTCATAATACCGTGCGCGTTCGGGTTCTCGCAGGCGAAATTGCGCGGCAAGAACATACTTTTCACGGCGTATATCATTCTGATGATGATGCCGCTGCAGGTGACGGTGCTGCCGAATTACATAGGACTGCGGGATATGGGGCTTATCGACACACGGCTCGGGATAATACTGCCGATGATTTTTTCGCCGTTCGGTGTGGTGGTGATGCACCAATACATAAAAAGTATTGACGGCTCGATTGTCGAAGCGACGCGGCTTGAAACGAATTCGATATTCAGAATAATTCTTACAAGCGTTATCCCGCAGATAAGAGCGTGCATTTTCGCGGTGGCGATATTCGTTTTCGCGGACTGCTGGAATATGCTTGAACAGCCAATGCTGTTTCTGAAACGAAACGAGTTGAAAACGCTGTCGGTGTTCATCGCGGACGCTGACAAATACAGCGGGAATGTGCTGCTGCCCGCGTCCGTCATATTTATGATACCGATATTTCTTCTGTATCTTTTTTTCAGTGAGAGCCTTGACAAAGGGCTTACTCTGGGTGACTTGAAATGAAAATAAAAACTATCATCACAGCGATCGTAGCCGTGCTGTTTTTCACAGTCATGATATTTCTGACATTCTCGGCAAGAGCGATACACAACGCATCGCTGCCGCTGGTCACAGCAGAAAAGCTTCCGTCTGTGCAGTTTCCGTTTGAATACACGGACGAAAGCGGAAATGTGATGACTGGAACCAAAAGTGCACTTGCAATACGAACCGAACTTCTCGACAGTGATATTTTCATTCTGTATCAGCGGGAAAAGAACGGCGACCTGCGATATTATGTACGTCTCGCCGAGATAGAAACGGGTGCAGAAAACAATGGCTTTACCGAAGTTTTGTCGGGCATCGGATACGGGGATAAGGTGGTAGTCAATACGGATAAGGAGCTTTATGACGGGTGCGAGGTTTGCGCGAATAATGTGCAGAATATCTCCGGCAATTCCTCAGACTCGTCAAGCGTGATCTCCCCGTTCTGACACATATCGCGTTTTTCACAAGCCTGATGATCCCACTATCAGACTGCGCCTTGTGAAAAGCTGCACCGCGCCGAGCAACGCAAATATCATGCACGCCGCTGTCTTCTACGTCCTACGGAGAACCCGCGGGACTTTGCGCCTACCACAGACCGCGGTATCATGGACAGCTTCGCACTGGTAAATGATAAAGCTGTCAGGGAGATCATAGATCACGAGTGGAAAGACGGGAATTTCTCCGAGAAAATATGGAGCAACACCGACGAGCTTGCGCGGGAAGTCAAGCAGGTACTTCTTGAAGGCGAGCTGACCGGAGCTTCGGAAGCGAAAATGGCTGCGAAGATCGAGGAGCGTTTTCATGTCGGTATGTACAAGGCTCGGCGCGTCATTCGTACCGAGAGCAATTACTGCATCAATCAGGCAGAGCTCAAAGGAATGAAGGACGCAGGCTTCGACGAGTATGAGTTTATCTCTCTCGGAGAGAACGCAGAGAACGTTTGTGACACCTGCGACAATCTCGACGGCGAGCGGTTCAAGATTGCCGATGCGGTCGTCGGCGTAAACTGCCCGCCGATGCACCCGTTCTGCCGGTGCAAGGTCACCACACCGCTCAGGACAGAAGCAGACATACAAGCAGATATTGACCGCTTGCTCAACGGTATGAGTATGGAAGAACTCGCAAATCGGCTTGAAGCGCTGGCTGAAAAGAGGGAAGCTCTTCCGGAGAGCGATTCAACGTTGAATTCAGCGGAAGAAAACTCGCAGAAGATGTTGACAGGCGGGGAGAATGGTGGTATAATAGAGACAAATAAAGAACCTGACTTTTATACTGGTATGAACGGCAAAACAATATCCAAGGATTATAAAGACTGGATTGGCGATAATAAAATGGATTTTTATTTATCGCAAGCTCAAAGCGATATTGTCAAAACTTATATTCGTTCAGATTTTAGAAAATCGTCTTTTATCGGTGATGGCAGTACGGCGGCAATACGCAAGTTTGAAATTGAAACAGGATTAAAATGCGGCAGAAATGGAAATGACCATTCACAAAAAGTTTCAGATTTGATAAATCAAATCAATAAGGGACTCACTCATGATATTTCCGCCGGCGATAAGTCAATGCTTGAAGAAATGCGCTTACGGCTAGAAGAGGTGAAATGAAATGTTGACTTATGAGAATTTAGTTTTTTCTGCTAATGAGAGAATACCCGAAGTAAAAGAATACTATGATGCACTCGTGAAAAAAGATGTTATTGATAGCAAGTCTGGTAATCACATTGTATTTGGTTATGTATATGTCCCGGTTCTTACAGATGCTATAAAATCCGATAAAACAGAACTTGTAAAAAATATGTTTTCATTTTTAGAGGAAATGGCTTCATCTGATGACGGGCATATTGTGGAAGTGTGTGATCAATCTGTCTTGGAAGCCTTAAACGACGAGTTCGATGACAAATTGCTTT
>CAMVBT010000029.1 GCA_947165805.1 uncultured Clostridia bacterium | reverse complement strand
ATGCGCGATCTCTGCGAGGCCGCCCTGCTCCACGACATCGGCAAGCGCACCATAGACGTTGACATAATCAGAAAACCCGGCCGCCTCACCGACGACGAGTTCGTCGCGGTCAAGAAGCACCCCCAGAACGGCTATCTGCTGCTGCGAAAGAACGGCAGCTATTCCGAGGAGATACTCAACGCCGTGCTGATGCATCACGAAAAATACGACGGCACGGGCTATCCGCTCGGCCTGAAAGCCGGTCAGATAACCTATCTTGCCCGCATAATCACTGTCGCGGACGTATACGACGCGCTCACCTCCAACAGACCCTACCGCCAGCCGTGGAGCGTCGCGGAGGCCGAGGAATTCATGATGGGCGGCGCGAACACGCACTTCGACTATGATATCATAATGGCGTTCCTCGCGGCTTTCGCCCCGTACCCGGTCGCAAGCAAGGTAATTCTCAGCGACGGCAGAATAGGAGAGGTCGTAAGCAACACCACAAACGTCCTGCGCCCCGTCATACGCGTTATCAGTGCGGGCGGGAAAGAGGAGATAATCGACCTGTACAACGATTTCAAGTACCTCACGCTGTCCATAAAGTCGCTCGACAAGCGCGGCATGGAGCTCGTAGAGGCGGAATAAGACAAAGTTATAAAACAGCCAACATATACACAGAAGAAAGGAAACAAAAGACAATGGCAAAGGTAGTAAAGTTCGGCGGCAGCTCGCTCGCCGACGCAAATCAGTTCCGCAAGGTCGCGGACATCATCAGGAGCGACAAGGAGCGCAGATATGTGGTGCCGAGCGCACCCGGCAAGCGCTTCTCCGGCGATACCAAGGTCACGGATATGCTCTACAAGTGCTATGACGACGTATGCGGCGGAGCCAATGCAGTTGCGGCATTTCTCCCGATAGCAGACCGCTACAACGGCATCATCAGCGACCTCGGTCTCACGATCAGCCTTGACCGTGAATTCGAGGAGATCACCGAAAACTTCACCAAGCGCGCGGGCAGAGACTACGCGGCGAGCCGCGGCGAGTACCTCAACGGCATAATCCTCGCGAATTACCTCGGCTTTGCCTTCATCGACGCCGCAAAGGGCATCTTCTTCAAGGCGAACGGCGAATTTGACGCCGAGCTCACCGACGCGACTCTCGCGGCTATACTCGAGGGCTACGACCACGCTGTTATCCCGGGCTTCTACGGTGCCAACCCCGACGGCTCGATACGCACATTCTCCCGCGGAGGAAGTGACTTTACAGGCTCCGTTGTGGCAAAGGCGATAGGCGCCGAGCTCTACGAGAACTGGACGGACGTTCCGGGCTTCGCGGTCGCCGATCCCCGCATAGTCAATGACCCCAAGTTCATCGACGTGATAACATACAGAGAGCTCCGCGAGCTTTCGTACATGGGCGCGGGAGTGCTTCATCAGGACGCTATCTTCCCCGTGCGCAACGCAAGGATACCGATAAATATAAGGAACACCAACGACCCTTCGGCAAAGGGCACCATGATCGTGCATGACGCTCCCGAGGGCAAAAACGAGCATATAATCACCGGTATCGCCGGCAAGAAGAATTTCAGCGCCGTAGCGATAGAAAAGGACGAGATGAACGGCGAGATAGGCTTCCTGCGCCGCATACTCACGCTCATGGACGTCGAGAAGATCAACTTCGAGCACATACCTACCGGAATAGACACGATGACGCTCATCATCGACAGCGACGACCTTAAAGCCCACCCGAACTTCGTTGAGCGCGTAAAGGAAGTCAGCAACCCGAACCACATCGAAGTCGAGCACGACCTCGCGCTGATAGCCGTAGTGGGACGCGGCATGAAATCCACAAAGGGTACCGCGACAAGAATATTCGCGGCTCTCTCCCACGCCAATATCAACATCAAGATGATAGATCAGGGCTCCTCCGAGCTGAATATCATCATAGGTATCCGCGAAGACGATTTCGACGAAGCTATCCGCGTGATCTACAATATGTTCATGCTTCAGGAATAATATAATTGACAGGCGGCAGGATATGAAACTTGAAAATATCAAAGTCTACGACCTCGAAGAGAGCTTCAGGGCAAGCAAATACCCCATGGCGGTGGATACCGCCTCGGTGAACGGCGATATTACCGACCGCATCATCAGCCTCGCACAGTCCGGCAAGGGCGAAGGACATGACCAGTTCCTCACCGGCATACGCGTTGCTTTTGATCTGACCTTCACGGTCAAGGCGTGGACGGAAGCCGAGCGCTACCGCTTCCTCGAGTTCGTGTCGAGCCAGAGCACCATGCACCGCATCGCGAAGTTCGACCTCTCAAAGCAGTACAACAAATACGTTGACCCGCGCATGATAGAAATAATGAATGAGCTGAAAGACCGCTACAACGAAACGCAGGACCCCGAGGACTACCTCCGCCTGCTGTACAGCAACCCCTGCGGCTTCGAGCTCACAGCGCGGCTCACGACCAATTACCGTTCGCTCAAGACGATATATTCCCAGCGTAAGAACCACCGCCTCCCCGAGTGGCGCGAGTTCTGCAAGGAGATCGAAAAGCTCCCCTACGCCAAAGAGCTCATCGTCGGCAAGCAGTAATTGTCGCGCTTCGCGCTCGAGACGGGAACAAGATGTCGCGCGTACGCGCTCAAGAAGAACATTTTAAATTTTTTGGCCTACGCCGCCGGCGCCAGCGTGGTCTGTCGGTCAGCCCCTCTGGCTCCTTCGTCGCCACCTCCCCGATGACGGGGAGACACGCTGGACCCAATCGCTTCACCTTGCAGCGGGGGTAGGTAGTGCGCCTATACTAACAACTGCGAGGCTGAGATTTTTTATAGCAGAATGTAACAGACGGATTGACCGCGCGGGTACCGCGCCGCCTTGCAGATTCGGTAGGTAATGCGCCTTTTCAAAGAAAATACTAAAAACCAAAAACCTCGCCATTTGCTTGAATGGCGAGGTGTTTTATTTTCAGATACCGTACAGCGCAAACCGTATCAGACCGCCCACGGCAAGCACCGTTGACAGCAGCGCCAATGCCGTTCCCGTTATCAGAAGAGCTTTCTTGTTCTTCCCGTTACGGACTATCCCGGCAAGGATAAGCCCGAATCCGGCAGTGCCGATAATGCTGAGGATAATAAGAAATATCGCGTATCGGGTAATATAGCGGATATAAAGAGCAACTATCACTCCGACGATCATAATTATGAATATTCCCAGAAACGCCATACAGCCCTCACTGTTTTATCAGCCTTTAACTATCTTTGTGAACGCTTCCGAATACTTCGCCTGCAGCGCGGCAGCATCGTCGTTGGTCTTGCCTATGGTCGTGTAGTATATCTTGATCTTCGGCTCGGTGCCGGAGGGACGGATAACAAGGCTTGAGCCGTCCTCAAGATACAGCGTTATAACGTTGGACTTCGGCAGGTCTATCTTCGTCTTTGCGCCGGTGGCAGTATCGGTCTTTTCGCTCGCCTCATAGTCCGCGAAGGCGGTGACTTTCGTACCCGCGACTTCCTTCGGAACGTTGGTGCGCAGTCCGGTCATGATCTCCTTCATCTTCGTCATGCCGCTCTCGCCCTCGAACGCGAAGTTGTCGAGCTTGTTGCAGTAGGAGCCGTACTCCTCATACATCTTCTTTCTCGCTTCGATGAGGGAGATGCCCTTCGAGCGATAGTATGCTGCCATTTCGCAGATAAGCATGGAGGCAACGACAGCGTCCTTATCGCGCACATAGCCTCCCGCGAGGTAGCCGTAGCTCTCCTCGAAGCCGAATATATAGCGGTCTGTCTCGCCCTTTGCTTCAAGGAAGCCTATCTGCTCGCCGATGAACTTGAAGCCGGTGAGAACCTCGATGAGCTCGATGCCGTATTTCTTCGCGATAGCACGGGTGATATCCGTTGTAACTATGGTCTTTACCGCAACGGGGTTCGCCGGCAGAGTGCCGAGAGCCTTTCTTTCGCGCGCGATATATTCAAGCAGCAGAGCGCCTGTCTCGTTGCCGGTGAACAGCGCGTAGTCGTCGCCGTCCGGAACTGCTATGCCCACGCGGTCGCAGTCGGGGTCGGTGGCAAGCAGCAGGTCGGGCTTTTCCTTGCGGCAGAGCTCGAGACCCTTCTGCAAAGCCTCCTTGAACTCGGGGTTCGGGTAAGGGCAGGTGGTGAAGTTGCCGTCGGGATTCTCCTGCTCCGGCACCACGATGACTTCCTTTATGCCGATCTCCTTGAGTATGCGGCGAACGGGCTTGTTGCCTGTGCCGTTAAGGGGGGTGTAGACTACCTTGAGACCCGCGGACGCGCATATCTCGGGGTGTACGGCCTGCTTCTTGACCTCAGCCATGTAGGCGTCGATGCACTCGTCGTCGATATACTTTATCATTCCGCTCTTTATGCCCTCTTCAAGGGATATGGACATGATACCGCCGAAAACGTCGGTCTTGTTGATCTCGGCGAGCACAGCGTCAGCCGCGTCAATGGTGAGCTGGCAGCCGTCGGGGCCGTAGACCTTGTAGCCGTTGTACTTTGCGGGATTGTGCGAAGCCGTTACCATAACGCCCGCATCGCACTTATAATAGCGCACTGCCCACGAGAGCATGGGTGTCGGCATGAGCTCCTTGTAGATGAAGACACGGATACCGTTAGCGGAAAGGACTTTCGCGACGGACTCCGCGAAATAGGTGGACTTGATACGGCTGTCGTAGGACACCGCGACGGAGGCACCCTCGGGCTTTATCTTCATAAGGTAGGAAGCAAGACCCTGTGTTGCCTTGCATACAGTGTAGTAGTTCATTCTGTTCGTACCGGCGCCGATGACTCCGCGCAGGCCGCCTGTGCCGAATTCGAGCTCGCGGTAGAAGCGGTCGTTTATCTCCGCGTCATTGCCCTCAACGGACTTTAATTCTGTCTGAAGGTCGGGGTCTTCTGTGGCCTTTTCGAGCCAGAGCTTGTATAATGCGTTGATATCCATAGTATTCTATCCTTTCCGTCATTTTTGTAAGCGCGCGCTTACCTTTGCTTTATATTATACCATAATCAGGGTCAAAATGCAATAACACTTACAGAAAAATTTTACATGAACAGCGTCGGCTGACCGGTGAGCTTGTGGATAAGGTCGAGTATCAGTATCAGCACGGGCTGGTGCAGCATATAAATGACAAGGCCGTGCCTTCCTATCCACGCGAGCTTGTTGAAGCGCGTCATATAGATGCCCTTTGAAGGTCTGCCGGACTTCAGATAAACGCCGAACGAGGCTCCCGCGAAGAACAGGAAGATATTCGGTATCAGCGGGAAGTAATCGGCGCTGTAAAAGCCCGCCGCCGGGAATCCGAGCGGGTACAGCCAGTAATGCCCGTACAGGAACGACGGCATCTGCACAGTCCACAGCCCCTCGAGACCGATAAATCCGCGTGGGATATTCAGCGTGACCGCGTACAGCAGGGCGAACAGTATCACCCCGACGAGCCACGGTATGCTTTCGGTGAACTTCCCGACAAAGCCGTATATCATGGCGGCTATGGCGTAGAAATGGAGCACGCCGAACAGTATCAGCTCCGACGGCATGAAGATCGCCGTCACGAACGTCAGCAGCATGGCGCAGAAGAAGTATTCGACTCCGCGCTTGAAATTGTTTGACGAATAGTTCGAGGATATGCCCGCCACGACGATGAACGTTCCCGCTATGAGCGGCTGGAGCCATTTCATGAAGATACCGAGGGCTCCGGGCATTTCATGTCCGTAAACGAACGCCAGATCGTAGTAGGCATGGTATATTATCATTGCGATATAGGCTATACCGCGCACTTCATCAAGTATTCCGACTCTTTTTCCCATTTTTCGCTCCGTGATATATAGTGTGTATATTATAGTTTATCATATTATCGGCATTTTTGCAAGGATTATTTTTACACGCTGTGTTATCTGCGCTTTTTTATTGGGGGCTTTCTCGAAGGTTTCTTTTTGCGCCGCGTCCGTGCGGCGTTTTGGAAACCTTCTTTCACGGCTTCGTGCCGTGCGGTCGCCCCCAAACCCCTTCGGTACTGCGCTTTTGTTAGTTTACCGAAAACTCCGAAAGGTATGACAACCCATAAAACCCGGCGGCTCGCCGCGCAAAAAGCGCGCCCTCATGACTGAGGACGCGCCGTGGTATGACATCACCGCAGATATCAGAATAACTGATTATAGAGAACGCCGCTGAGGGCGGACGCGTTTGCCGAGCTGGCTACCGCGCCGGTCTTGGTGTAGGTGCTGTTTGCGTCGAGGTAAGCCGCGGTCTGCGAATAAGCGGAGACTGCGTCTGCCTGTGTGGACATAAACGAAGCGTAGGAGTTCTTCTTGCCGAATATCTCGTCGAGATCGCTCTTATCCGCGTTCTTGAAAGCGTCCTTGTCTATGGAGAGCTTTCCGTCGGAGCCGACGCTTATGCCGACCTTTTCGAGCTTGCGGGAGTATGCGTTCGTCATATTTGATATGAACTGCGATTTATTGGAAACGGTGGAGTTGCCTGAGCTCCTTGTGGACGAATAAAGCTCGTTATAGCTGTCAACGAAAGCCGTAGCAGCCTCGAGAGCCTTGTCGGTGTCTATCTCGCCGGTCTTGCTGTCGGCCGTGAATGCTTTTTCAAGTCCGGAAACAGCCTTCGAGACATTATCCGCATAGGTCTTGAGCTTATCGTTCTTGGAAGCGGAATAAGCCTTTGACTGCGAAGCTTCCTTCTTCTCGGTCACTTTGCTTGCAGCTTCTTCGGCGGCCGACTTGGCGCTGGTCTTCTGCATATCAAAGTAAGACTTATAGAGATTTTTGCTTACGCGAAAATCGCTCCACTGATTGATAACGTTGCTCATGGAAGAGTAGAATATGTTCATATCGCTCATAGTATCACTTCCCTTCGATAGCGGGAGCGGGCTGCGGCCGTGCTGCCGGCAGAGCTGCCGTTGCCGCGCCTGTCCCGTAAATAGAGCGCTGCGCTGATGTCATACTTTGTGCTCACAGAGAAACTCTCCGAGCCGGTCACTGAGCCGCTGCCTGTGTGGAAACGGCGTCTGCCTGGGCGTTGATCTCCTTCTCCCACTCGTCGAAGCCCTGACGCACCTTATCGAGCGTCTGATAGCTGACATCGGGGAGCTTGTCGCCCCAGATCTTCTCGCACTCCTTGAAGCCCTTCTCGAACGCGTCCTTTACCTTATTAAAGGAATCGGGGTCGTTCTTCGCAAGGTTCTTCGCAAAGTCAAGAATACGCGCTGCTGTCTTATCCGCACCCCAGAAATCCTCGGAGCCGTCGCTTTCGATAGGCTCGATGTCAAAGCTCTTGAGTATGGAATCGAGAGTAAGTCCCTTGTCCTTTCCGGCACCGGACTTTGCCTGACCGAGAAGCTGTGCGACCATATCCTTCATGCCCTCGTTCTTGATATTGAGGGCGGACTTGCCCGCGTGCTCGGTCTTGACGCCCTTGGTATAGATCTTGGCATCAGCCTTTCCGGAACGCTCGAAAGAATCCGTCTTTTTTGCGGAAGCCTCAGCCGAGACTTCAGCTGCCTTTTCTTCCTTGACTGCCTCGGTCTCCTTTGCCTTGGCCGGAGCCTTGGTCCTGTTCACAGGGGCATTGGAGTAGCTGTCATAGATAGAATTGATACCGCTCATACACTATCATTCCTTTCTTCCGAGGTGCGGCACGATTTTCTCGTCATCATGCCCTTTCCTCCTTGAAATTCGTTCGGCGCACTGCCGCGCATCCTCTGCCGCGATGCGCAAAAAGGGCGCACTGAGGCATAATTCCCTTATACCTCAATTATAATATCGGCAGAAGTTTCCAAAACTTTAGCGTTTTTTCAATATTTTTTCCGGAAACGCGCGAAACGTCAAAAAAGCTGCGCGAAACGAAGAAAAAGACGGATCAGCCTTGACAAATGCGTATTTTTTCTGTACAATCATATATAATGTACCATAGACATATAAAGGAGACATGCCGATGGACCGGATCGCGGAGATAATACAGGAGATAGATGAATTTGTATGGGGAGTGCCGCTTATACTGCTGATACTTGCGTGCGGGCTTCTGCTGACGGTCCGTACAAGGGGCATACAGTTCAGGAAGCTCGGAACGGCACTGAGATATATGCTTGAGAATGAGGAAGGCGGACACGGCGAGGTATCGTCCTTCGCGGCGCTCTGCACTGCGCTCTCGGCGACCGTCGGCACGGGCAACATAGTCGGAGTGGCTACAGCCGTTTCCGCGGGAGGCGCGGGAGCTCTGTTCTGGATGGAGATCGCGGCGCTCTTCGGTATGGCAACAAAGTACGCCGAGGGACTTCTTGCGATAAAGTACCGCATCACCGACAAGCACGGCAGCATACTCGGCGGCCCCTTCTACTACATCGAGAACGGCATGGGCAGGAAATGGAAATGGCTCGCGAAGGTCTTTGCCGCCGCCGGGATACTCGCCGGTCTGCTCGGCATAGGCACCATAACGCAGATAAACGGCATAACCGCGGCAGTTCAGGGCTTCTTCGACCCCGACTGCGCAAACACCGTCCGGATACTCGGCAGTGACACGGGGCTTGCCACCGCGATAGCCGGCATAATCGTGACCGTCCTCGCGGCGCTGGTCATCATCGGCGGCATAAAGCGCATATCGAACATAGCGCAGATAGTCGTACCCTCGATGATCGTGATATATGTGGCGCTGTGTCTCATCGTTCTTGTAACTCACATCACAATGATACCCGCGGCGTTCGTCGAGATATTCGAAAGCGCGTTCGGCATACGTCCGATAGCCGGAGGCATTGCAGGCATATCCGTGGTGCTGCTCTCCACCCGTAACGGCGTTGCGCGCGGCATATTCTCGAACGAAGCAGGTCTCGGCTCGGCGCCTATCGCCGCGGCAGCCGCAAAAACAAAGGAGCCCGTTCGTCAGGGGCTCGTATCCATGACCGGGACTTTCATCGACACGATCGTCGTCTGCACTATGACGGGTCTTGTGATAGTGCTCTCCGGCAGCCATTCGACCGGACTTGTGGGTGTCGCGATTACCGCGGACGCTTTCGGGAAAGGGCTTCCGTTCCCGTCAGCGGTGTCAGACCTGCTGCTCATGGCGTGCCTGTCGGTGTTTGCATTCACTACCATTCTCGGCTGGAACTACTACTCCGAGCGCTGCTTGTCCTATCTGTTCGGGCCGAGCAAAACGAGGACCATGGTATTCCGCTGGGTCTATATTGCCGCTATATTTGTGGGGCCGTACATCACGACGGCTTCCGTATGGGCAACAGCCGACATAATGAACGGACTTATGGCTCTGCCGAATGTTACGGCGCTCATAGCTCTGTCGGGAACGGTCTCCGCGGAAACGAAGGCTTATCTTGCCGGAAAGCGTGAAGCGGCATGAAGGATTACGGAGAAAAGATATGAATATCCGGGAGATGATTAAAATGACAGTAAGCTTCACGGGACACAGGGAGGCCTGTTCCGGTGAACTGCGCGAACGGCTCCGCGACAAGGTCGAGGAGCTGATAAACGCGGGAGCCGACACATTCTGCGCCGGCGGAGCCGCGGGCTTTGATACGCTCGCCGCCGAGACCGTGCTCGATCTTCAGGGCGATTATCCGTGGATATCGCTCAGGCTCATACTTCCCTGCCCGCCCGGGATACAGACGAGCAGATTTCCGCCGGATGCAAAAGAGCAATACTACCGGATACTGAAAAACGCCGACAGCGTCGAAACAATGTCGCCGCGATACACCGAGGATTGTATGAGGCTGCGGAACAAGCGCCTCGTTCAGCTCGCGGATATGATCGTGTGCTATTACAACGAGACACAGCGCTATGTCTCCGGCACGGGACAGACCGTGCGTATGGCAAAGAAAAAAGGTATTGATGTTATAAATCTTTTCTGAAAAAGCGCATAAAAAAGAAGTCACCGGCTTAGGCCGGTGACCCTTTTTTTCGAGTTCGGATCCGAATTCGGAAAAATTACTTTCTCTTCTTGGAAGTTGCTACTGCTGCAGCTGCAAATACTGCAAGAGAGCCAAGAGCGAGAGTTGTTCCTGTTACAGGGTTGCTGTCGTTGCCAGCTGTGCCGGGGTTAACGACTGTTGTGTCGTCCTTGCCCTGCTCAGGCTGATCGATAGTTACATCTTCATCATCGTCATCATCATCGTCGTCATCGTCAACATCAGTGCCGGGAAGATCTACCGCTGTGAGGTCTATTTCAGAGATCACATAAGCAGAAGCGTGAGAGATCGGAATGATAACTTCGTCACCAACAACAGAGAATCCATCAGGAATGAGGGTTGTTTCACCATTGTCAGCGATATAGTAGAGTTCAGCAATGTCAAGGTCGATTCCGTCAAATGCAGAGACAGGGATAACAACATTGAGAGTCATGCCGAATTCACCCTTCTGTGCAGGTGTGATAACTATATTGCCAGAGACAGTGGTGATGTTCATTGCAAGGTTGATAGCCTTAACGTCTTCGATGCTTTCGGGATCGATAACGATCTTGTAATCAATATCAGAGTCATCGTCAGCTACTTCGAAAACAACAGGGGCATCAGCCTTCGCGATTTCACCTATAGCAGCTTCCTGAACTACAGCATCGCCGTCTTCTACAACTACATCGATCTCATCGCCGTTCTCGATAGCGTCCTTAACAGCAGATTCATCAACTACGGATGCATCTACGGATTCAGACTTATCGGTCTCGTCGTCGGAAGTATCGGTATTGCCAGAGTCGGTATTGCCAGAGTCATTATTGCCTGTCTGCTGCGAACTGGAACCACCTGCCGGGGGGGTATAGGTAGGAACTGTAAGATAGTCGATAGCTGCACTTGCCGAAACAGCAAATACGCCCGACATTACAACTGCCATAACCGCGCTTGCAATGAACTTGGAGCTTAACTTCTTCATGGGGTTTAGTCCTCCTTTCTTCAAGACTATATAATAACTTCCTTGCGGAAGGTATTACCTCATTCATTCTCCCCGCCGGGAGTGTCATTTTCGTGTTTGTTTTCGGCTATACCAAGGATATCCTTGAGGTCGGGCGTCGTATTGCCGCCGAACGTCAGTTCCTTTCCGCCGTCATCTTCCGCGGACTGCCTGTCCTTCTCGTCCGCCGCGTCGTTCAGTTCTTCGCTGTCTTCGTCCTGCTCATACTCGCCCTCATAGCCTTCGCCGCTGTTATCCTCGAATCGGGCCGTATAGCGATGTTTCAGGAGCAGTCCTCCGATGTAGCAGGCCAGACTTATCAGCACCAGCAGAGCCGCCATAGCCTGCGGAGCGATATTCAGTCTGCCGGAGGCTTCGGAGAACGGATTGCACAGCATTGCGCCGGCGATCTTATTGATCAGCGAGAGCCATTTGTCGTAGTTTCTTACATTGTCTCTGCCCGCGTAATACAGCGTATAGACGAACGGAAGTCCCCAATACAGGAAGGTGAATATCGCAAATCCGAACCGTCCGTCACGCCCGCTGAAGAACGAGCATATTATCCATATCACGAATATCACTGCCGTCATAAACAGCAGGAACGGAGCTCTTATAGGAGCGTGGGCTTCATACTGATATTCGTAGAAGTAGAATGTCGAAGTGAGTGCCGCCGCTATGCAGACCCATATCTGTTCCGGCAGCGTGTTTTTTCTTGCTTTTATGAAAAGCTCCATCGGGCTGTATTTCATTTCTTATTCGGGTCCTCCCACACCGCGTTCCCGAATATCGTCTGATACGGGTTGACGCCATTGTAGTTGTTCGCGATCATATAGCCGTACATCCCGACGCATATTATTGCGACAGAAGCGACGGCAACAGCCGAGGATATAGTGATCTGCTTCTTGTCCTTGCGGAACTTCTTCCTGCACCATTCCAGCAGACATTCCACGGTTCTCGGAAGTATCACAGCCGCGGCTGCGAGCAGGAACGGAATGGCAAGTCTGCCGACTATATTATGCTTAAGGCTGATGAGGTCGAAATAGAAACCGAAGATCATACAGCCGATCCACACATTGTTGAACGGATCTTTTTCGAGCAGCCGCTTCCTGAACAGCAATACGAATATCAGGCACAGCGCGAAAAATATCGTATAAAGAGGCCATTGACCTCCGCTCAGCTCTCCTGACGTCGGCCTGTCTCCCGGGCTGTAATATTTCGGAAGGAACGTCTTCGTAAGGAACTGTATTATTTCCCATGAGAACAGGAAGACCAGAAGTCCCACACCCGAATATATACCGAGCATTACCGGCGTCAGCTTTATTTTGAGGATAAAGTAGAACGGTATCATTACCAGCGCCGACAAATGGAAGCATGAAGCGAATATGACAATTATCAGATATCTGAAAAACTGATTGGTCTTTATATATCTCATTCCGAGAACTATTATGAACGCCGCGAGCATCTGCCGCATGAAGTTCAGCGAGTTGAAATACAGTCCGAGCGTCATGAAGAAGAATACACCGATATACGGCTTGTCACTCGTCTTCCAGAGCAGGAGCATCAGCATCAGCGCGAAAAGGAAAGCATATATCACGAACATCGTCTGATAATTCATATAGAACACATCGCCGAGTATCTTCATCGGCATCGCTATGCCCTTTTCAAACCTGTGTACTCCTATATCGTCCACCGACATTTTCAGATAATCTATAAAATACTGTCCGTAGAGATTGTAGTCCCAGCCTGTATATTTGCGCACAGCGGCGAACACAAACAGTGCAACACCGGCTATACCGCAGTAGATCGCTTTTCCTGTCCTGTTTCTGCATAACGGTATGCCGATAAGCACCACCGCCGCGAGAAACAACATATAAATCAACATATTTCCCCTAACTATACGGCCTTGCCTTCAAAGACCCTTTCCGCGTTATGATTGAGCTTCTGGAAGCACCTCGGAGATATCTTCTTCGAGATCGCTTTTTCGGCAATATTCATATCCGGCGGTCTTGATGTCGTGTTGTGCGCGTCGGTTCCGAGCAGATGCGCGAGGTCGTGGCGCAGGAGGTCGTACATAAATCCGGAATGCTTCGAGAACATTCTGAAATCCCCGGCATTGAGCTGAACGAGCATATCGGTATTCATTATCTCATATATGCTGTCCTCATCGGTATAATTCAGATATCTCTCGGCGTGCGCGAGTATCAGCCGGATATCCGGCGAAAGGCTTCCCGCAAAGCTCCTGAATTCATTTATGAAACCGCTTGTAAGATGCTGGTACGGCAGCTCGATGAGCAGATACCCCGTATCGCCTATACAAAGCTTTGAAATATCAATATCGGCAAGCGACTTGGTATAGAGCACCTCGGCGCCGTATTTGACCTCGATACCGAGCTGCGCGGCGACGGGAGCGAACTTCTCGATCGCTTTCGCACGCTTGTCAAGGAATTTGTCGAGCGACTCATGTGACAGATAGAAGTGCGGCGTGAGCATGATCTTTTCAACGCCCTGCTTTCTCTCCATTTCGAGCATTTTCGTGGAGGTCGCTATATCCGGCGAGCCGTCGTCTATTCCCGGAAGAATATGGCAGTGTGTGTCAACAAGCATTCCGTGGATCCTTTCTGTCCTGTCTTCCGTGAATATTATTTGTATTCCGAATATTTATAATAATTGTACTTATATTT
>CAMVBT010000028.1 GCA_947165805.1 uncultured Clostridia bacterium | reverse complement strand
TTATACCTGTCATTTCATCAATGCGCGACAGTTCCTCAAGCGCAAGGTTTTTGATGTGGAGCTCTGACAGCAGCGAAGCCTGTTTTTTCAGTGCGTCGAGCGTTCTTACCGCAGAACTCAGCTGATATGTTACAAGTTCAAGCTCATCAAGGAAATACCCGGTTCGCGGTTCAAGCAGCGCAAGTCCGTATTGGGTCTCCGCAGTATAAAGATCGGCAGCGATAAGAGTATGCTGCCTGTCGGAGTCAAGATATTTATTCCGGAACACCGAAGGCGTGCTCATTCTTTGCTCATTCTGCGGCACACTGTAAAGAGCCTCGCCATAGCTGTATGCCTTGAACAGCCATGACAGCTTCTTGGGAAATCTGCTTCTTGAGGTATGCTTTATCGGCTCATCATACACATAAAGGAAAGCTGTGTCCGCACCTATACAGCTGAGCTGCTTCATTATCTGAGAGTATCCCTTTTCGGGGTCGCTGTCAAACATCAGAGTATCGCGGATAAATATGTTTTCGAGGTGTGTACGTTCCTCATATTTTTCGACCGTGTAGCTCTTCGGAGCGGCGCTCTCTTCCGCAGGTGCGTCGTCGGACGGGCAGGAGGCTCTCGGTATGAACCGTGTCTCGACATAGTGCCGTTCGTCCGGCTTGCCTTCGAGAAAGCTCACCGCCTTTTCCACGGATACCGCGCCGAGCGTCTCGGCATCTGCACGAACAGAGGACAGCGCGGGTTCAAGCCGCTTGCAGAAAGGCAGATCGTCAAATCCGACCACAGCTATATCCTCGCCGGGTCTGATACCATTTTCTGAGAGTACCTCATACAGCTTTGAGGCAACAATATCGTTCACGCAAAGCACCGCGTCGAGATCGGGATTTTTCTCTATAAAAGGTCTTGCGTCATAGATGCTTTCATGTGCAAGATTACATTCCGTGACATATTTATCCCTGAACTCTATCCCATGGCGTTCAAGGCTTTTTTTATAAGCGTCAAATCGTTCCGCACACTCGGAATTGTTAAGATCGCCGACCATAAAGCCGATGTTCTTTCTGCCGTGCTTCACAAGATGATCGACCGCTGCAGATATGCCGGAACGGTTGTCATATTCCAGATAATCATAGCCCTCAATCTCGGAAGCTACGCTTAGTATCGGTGTGTCACCTAGGCTTTCAAGAAACGCTTTTCTGTGTGCGGTATCAAATGTATAAGCTATAGTTCCGACAGCGACTATAAGGTAGTCGAGCTTAGCGGCGGCGGCTAAGTTGAACAGCACGTTGTATTGGTATTCGTACTTGGTGTCATACTGCTCGTATTTGAAATCAAGCCCGACATATTTTCCGGGGAAGATCGTCAGATCGGTGTCAAGCTCTTTTGCGCGGCGGATAGCTCCCTTCGCGATACCGTTACTGAACATATCCGTTATATTGGCAACAAGCAGACCGATATTGTACCGTTCTTTTTTCATATTATACCACCTTATATTATTCAGATAAAATATTATACCATATAATATATCTATTTACAATAGGCAAAATGCCGTAATTGAAGCCCTCGATCACCGAATTCGGGATAATGGGATCGAAAACCGAAAAAACGGACGCGCTTCTTTATACGCCTTTTGCGGTTACACAATGGTTACAATTCGGAGCGACGAGGAATGTGAACTGTAAATTCTTACAAATGAACCTAACAAAAATTGTGCATAATTCACCACGTAAGACTGTTTCACTTAACTTATATTTTAAGTAAATTAAATTAAGTAATAACTCTGACTTAGAAACGACTTTTGCACAAATGACACAGCTCTGATTCTATATTTTTTACAAATATTTTAAAAAAACGGTGCTTTGGTGAAAATTTATATTGACTTTGTTGAAAAACAAAGATATAATTTAAGCAAGATTTAAGCAAGCACAAAGCAATATTAACTTAAATCAAAAATCAATAAGCAATTTTCAAAGCGAAAGGAAAAACAGTATGAAACTCCAGAAGATCTTATCAGCAGCTCTCACATCGGCGATCGTTCTTTCGATAGCAGGCTGCGGCGGAAACACAGCAGGTACACAGGCGGCAACAGACGGAGCCGTACAGAACGCGGTAGCCGGCGAAGGCAGCTCTTCCTCCGGCAATGATGCTGCGGCAGATACGACCACAGCAGCTGCGACAGCGGCTCCCGCTGACAACACAAGCAGCGGGGAAAAGCTTACACTCACAGTCCTCACTCACCGCACAGACCGTCTCGCAAACGGCGGTGACGGCTCTCTTGAAGAGATGACCAAGGCTTTTGAAGAAGCAAACAACTGCACAGTAAAGTATCAGGGCTTCACAGATTATGCCGGCGACGTTTCAACAATGATGAGCACCTCCGAATATGGCGATGTACTTATGATCCCGGACACAGTCAAGCTTTCCGATCTCTCCAATTACTTTGAGCCTCTCGGTTCCTATGATGATCTGAAAGAGAAGTACAACTGGGCTGATCAGAAGATGTACGACGGCGTTGTTTACGGTATATCTCACCTCGGCTCCGTAAGCGGCGGCATCTGCTACAACAAGAAGGTATGGGCTGACGCGGGCGTTACAACACTTCCCAAGACAATTGATGAATTCATGGCAGACCTCAGACTTATCCGTGACAACACAGACGCTATTCCGTACTACACCAACTTTGCCGCTGCGGACTGGACACTCAGCCAGTGGAGCTCGCTCGTAATGTCGGCTTCCGGTAAGTCCTCCTACAATAACGACATTCTTATCAACGGTGAAGACCTGTTCGTTCCCGGCGGCGCTTATTACGAAGTATTCAAGCTGATGTACAGCGTATTCGAAGATTCCACTCTTATCGAGGAAGATCCGATGACCTCCGACTGGGAGGGCTGCAAGGCAGCGATAAACAACGGCAAGATCGGTACAATGGTAATGGGTTCGTGGGCTGTAGGTCAGTTCGCCGAAGCAGGCGATCATCCCGAGAACATCGGCTATATGCCCGCTCCGTTCTCCGTAAACGGCAAGCAGTATGCTCAGTCCGCTTCCGACTATGCTATGGGTGTAAACAAGAACCGTTCCTCCGAAATAAAGGAGCTCGGCAAGAAGTACATCACATGGTTCGTTGAAGAGTCCGGCTTTGCCAAGAAGGAAGGCGCAATCCCGACACTTAAGGGCAGCGCAATGCCCGATTACCTCGAAGCGTTCGCCGACTGCGAGTTCTTTACGGAGGATACAGCTCCCGACGGACTTGTAGGCGTTTGGAACGAGATCGACAACGATTCTCAGGTTGGTATCTGGGCAGGCGACGCAGCTAACTTCAAGATCCAGATCGCCGAGGCTGCACTTGCGGGCAATGATTTCAGCGCGGTAGAGAAGATCTACGCTGACTGCAACTCCAAGTGGGCTGCGACAAGAGACGCAAACGCGGTTTATACCGCATACAAAGCAGGCTGATAAAATATTTTCTTCATATTTTTTCATAAACTCCTCTCATACTTTTATTTTGCAGTTCCCGGGTGCAATTCCCGGGGCTGCGGGCATTTTGAAGAAGCGGATCCACTTTACATAAGAGGTTACACCGAGCCTCTTTGCCGAAATAGTCATCTTACCGGAATCTTCCATTTTCCGCTTCTTCAAAATGTTCGCAGCGATTTTTACAACGAAAGGAACGAAACCTATGGCAGCACCGAAGGCACAACCGAAAAGAGATTTTTTTGACTGGCTCCACGGCTACACCGGGCAGAAATACACAACAACTCTGCTGTTTCTGCTTATCCCGATAATACTGATGATACTGTTCACGATAATTCCCGCGGCGAATATGTTCATATTCAGCTTTCAGGAACGTGACCAGTTCGGAGTTAACCCCGAATGGGTCGGTATCGACAACTACAAGACCATATTCACCGACACAAGCTATCTTTCCACCTTCCGCAACTCGCTCTACTATCTTGCCGGTTCGTTTGCGCAGCAGGCTATTGCGCTGTTCATAGCGGTTCTTCTCTGCTCGAAGATAAAGCTTGCGAATGTCTTTAAAGGCGTTATCTTCTTCCCGTATATGATGAACGGCGTTGCTGTATCACTCATCTTCCGCCGCTTCTTCCAGAAGGGCGACGGCATCACCAACACCGAGGGTACGCTCAATAGTATAATCCAGATGTTCGGCGGCGACCCTGTGAAGTGGCTGTCCAATCCCGATATCGTCAACTGGTGTCTCGTGTTCGCGTCGATATGGCGTTACATCGGATTTGACATCATTATGTACATAGGCGCGATACAGTCCATTTCTCCCGACATCTACGAAGCCGCAGACCTCGACGGCGCAAACGCGTGGCAGCGCTTTTGGTACATCATATTCCCGAGCATAAGACCGATAGTGGCGCTTCAGCTCATACTTGCGATAAAGGGCGCGGTGTCCGTATTCGAGATACCCTACATCATCACCGGCGGCAAGGTCGGAACAAGCACCTTCGTTATCAAGACGATAGACACGGCATTCACTTACCAACACGTCGGGCTTGCCTCGGCAATGGCAGTCGTCCTGCTGGCGATAATACTTATCGTCACGGGCATACAAAAGGCATTCTTCAAGGAGGATAAGTGATATGGAAGAAAACACTGTTCAAACTGCCGAGACCAATGAGCTTGAAGAATACCGAAAAAGAAAAGAATCCTATAAATTCAAGGAGACCCCGAGATCCGTCAGAGCGCTTTTCAATGTGCTGAAATATGTGATACTTATCGGTGCTTGCCTGCTTGTCATACTGCCGCTTCTGGTCGTGCTCATCGGTTCCTTCAAGACTCACGACGAGTATATCACAACAAACGTGTTCGCGCTCCCCGCAGAGCCGCAGTTCAGCAACTTCGTGACCGCGTTCATTGACGGCGACGTTATGCGCGGACTCCTGAATACAGCAATAATACTTCTGATCTCCTGCACGGGAACAATAATAACGGGAACTATGACCGCGTTCGTATTGCAGCGCTTCAACTCGCTGTTCACACGCGCTGTCAAGGCGGTATTCCTCGTAGCGGCACTTCTGCCGAACATTTCGATGCAGGTTACGGTCTTTCAGGTCATCAATTCACTCGGACTTTACAACTCGATCTGGGCTCCGTGCATACTTTATATCGGCACGGACATAGTATCTATCTACATCTTCATTCAGTTTCTCAACAATATATCCCGTTCTCTCGACGAGAGTGCGTTTCTTGACGGCGCAAGCTACTTCCGTATTTACTGGAGCATCATTCTCCCGATGCTTCGTCCGGCTATAGCGACCGTACTTGTTATCAAGTTTGTTGGTATCTACAACGACTTCTATACTGCAAATCTGTATATGCCTTCAAAGGAACTCGGTGTCGTATCGACTGCACTGTATCGCTTCATAGGACCATACGGAGCAAAATGGGAAATAATATTTGCAGGTATCATAATCTGTATTATACCGACGCTTATAATTTTCATTGCGCTGCAGAAATTCATATACTCAAATCTTGTGGCGGGCTCGGTAAAGGAATAACAGCTTACACACCATTTTCTTCAACATACACCGTGCAGATACCTCCCACCCTTCGCGGTGAGAGGTATCTGTCTTATAGAGTAAAACAAAAGAAAGGAAACCAAAAATGCGTAAAGGAGCGAATATGTATATAATGAAGCTTATCGCACCCTGTAAAGACTATATCTGGGGCGGTACAAAACTGAGAGAAGAATTCGGCAAAAACTCGGATGCGGACAAGGTAGCCGAAAGCTGGGAGCTGTCCTGCCACAAGGACGGTATGAGCATTATTGCGAATGGTGAATATGCCGGAAAAACACTTCAGGAGTATATCAACAAGGAAGGTCCCGGCGTGCTCGGGAAGAACTGTGAACGTTTTGAATATTTTCCTATACTCATAAAACTGATCGACGCAAAGGATAACCTTTCTGTACAGGTACACCCGAATAATGAATATGCGCTCAGGGTCGAAGGTGAATATGGCAAGACCGAGATGTGGTATGTTATTGACGCTGATGAAGGTTCTGAATTATTGTACGGATTCAAACGCAGGATAACGCGCGAGGAGTTCGCGGAGCGTATAAGGAACAACACCCTGCTTGAGGTCACAAATAGTGTACCGGTGCATAAAGGAGATGTGTTCTTTATAGACGCGGGAACGCTCCACGCGATCGGCAAGGGCATATTTATTGCGGAGATACAGCAGAACTCGAACACTACATATCGTATTTACGACTACAGCAGGGTCGGCAAGGACGGAAAGCCGCGTGAGCTGCATATCGAAAAAGCCTGCGAGGTCACGGAGCTTGTTCCTCCGGCGCGTCGTACAAAGCCTCAGGGCGAGCTTGTACAGAAAAACGGGTATTCTGAAACGCTGCTTGCTGCCTGTGAATACTTTAATGTAAACAAGCTCGATGTGCAGACAGAAGCCGAGCTTGAAGCCGACGCGGGATCGTTCAATTCTCTTCTCATACTTGACGGCAGCTTTAGTGTAAACGGTATGGAGCTGAACAAGGGCGACAGCTGCTTTATCCCTGCCGGGTACGGGAAATATACGATCAAGGGCAGCGGTGAGATAATACTCACCGATATAATATAAACCTCGGAGGAAAAGCCAATGAATAACATAGTATTTACTGAAGCTCTGAAAAAAGAACAGGCTCGTTACAATGAACTTATCACAAGAAAAAACCACGAATCGGACTACTACAACGGGATATTCACAAAATATTCCGACCCTGTGCTCACCGCCGCGCACACCCCGCTTTTCTGGCGGTATGATATGGACCCTGAGACCAACCCGTTCTTTATGGAGCGCCTCGGAATAAACGCCGTGCTGAACAGCGGCGCGCTGTATATGAACGGGAAGTATTACCTCGTTGCTCGCGTCGAGGGCAACGACAGAAAGTCGTTCTTTGCAGTTGCCGAAAGTGACAGCCCCGTGGACGGCTTCCGCTTCCACGATTATCCGGTGAGACTGCCCGATACCTGCCCCGAGGAAACAAACGTCTATGATATGCGTCTGACACAGCACGAGGACGGCTGGATCTACGGCGTGTTCTGCTCCGAGAGCAAGGACACAGCCTCGAACGACCTCTCCGCCGCGAATGCGCAGGCTGGCATCGTCCGCACCAAAGACCTCGAAACATGGGAGCCTGCCTAACCTGATATCAAAGTCCCCGCAGCAGAGAAATATCGTGCTGCACCCCGAGTTTGTTGACGGCAAATATGCGTTCTACACCCGCCCGCAGGACGATTTCATCAGCACAGGCTCCGGCGGAGGAGTATGCTTCGGGCTTGTCGAGGACATCACGCACCCGGTCATCTGCACCGAGGAGAAGGTCATCTCGCCGCGCAGATATCACACAATCACCGAGGTCAAGAACGGCGCGGGAGCTGTTCCGATAAAGACCACGAAGGGCTGGATACACATAGCACACGGAGTACGCAACACCGCGGCGGGACTGCGCTATGTGCTGTATGTGTTCGCGACCGCGCTCGATGACCCGTCGAAGCTCATTGCCGAGCCGTCGGGACTGTTCATGGCTCCGCATGAATCCGAGAGAGTCGGAGATGTCTCAAACGTCGTATTTACAAACGGCGCGGTAGTCAACGAGAAGAACGAGGTCTACATCTACTACGCTTCCTCGGACACGAGGCTGCACGTCGCTTCTACGACCATAGACAGGCTTGTGGACTACACATTCTCCACGCCCTCCGACCCGCTCAGGAGTGTTGACTGTGTAAAGCAGCGCTGCGAGCTGATAAGCAGAAATCTTGAATATATGAAAGCGAACGGTATTTGCTGACTTTAGCGCAAGGACGGTGATATGCTATGAATCTCGTGCAGCTGAAATATATAGTTGAGACCGCAAGAACAGGCTCCATAAAACAGGCTTCTGAGGTGTTGTGCGTTTCTCAGCCTGCACTCAGTCGTTCGATAAGGATAACCGAGAACGAATACGGGATAGTCATTTTCGACCGCAATTCAAAGGGAATGGCTCCTACTCCGGACGGTGCCGAATTTATAGCGTACGCGGAAAAGATACTTTCTGAGGTCAGCACGCTTGAAACACGCTACAAGCACGGTATGGAGCATATAAACCGTTTTTCCGTATGCGTCCCGCGTTCCAAATATATATCCGAAGCATTCTCGCTGTTTACCCGAAGCTTCAATTCGGAAAATGCCGAGATGAAATATAAGGAAACAAACACGGTGTCCGCTGTCGATAATGTAGCTTCGTCCAGATACGATCTTGCCATAATAAGATACGCGGCTTCGTATGATGATCATTACAACACGATATTTGCGGATAAAGAGCTGAATTACGAATATCTGAACGAGTTCAGATACAGTATCGCCGTCAGTAAGACAAGCCCACTCGCGGCAAAGGAATCGGTCGAACTTGAAGACCTGACCCATTTTATAGAAATAGTATATGTTGATCCGTCTGTACGCGACACCTCGCCGGCGGAAGAACGCGCGGTCATACTCCCGGAAGCGTCAAAGAGCAGAATATATGTATATGAGCGTACAAGTATGTTTGACATCCTTTCGGAAAACAATATGACATTTATGTGGGTTGCGCCTGTTTCAGAAAACATCCTCGAACGCTACGGCGCGGTCATTATCAAATGCACAGATAACGACAGATCATTCCGGGATGTACTGATATACCGGAGCGATTATTGTCTCGGAGTATATGATAAAATGTTCATTGATACCGTAAAAAGCGTTCTGCGGAGCTGCCCGGCGTAAACAGCCAATATTATGCGTATTTAAACGGATTTTGTATTGACATTCCTGTTCATTATATTTTGTATTGACATTCCTGTTCATTATATAGTATAATTTGAATAACGAAACTATTATCGGGAGTGAAGCTGCAATGATCGGTGAAACGTATATACTTGAAAATTTTGAAAGAGCTTTGGAAAACGGACATATAAAGGCATATTTCCAACCTATGTTACGTTCATTTACGGGTGAGGTATGCTGTGTGGAAACGCTTGCAAGGTGGGAAGACCCGATAAACGGTGTGCTGTCTCCCGCCGAATTCATCGGGACGCTTGAAAAGCACAGGCTCATATACACGCACGACCTTGCAATGCTCGAAAGCGTTTGCCGCCATTACGCCGGAACCGTAAGCGCCGGAAAGCTCCCCGTACCGTATTCTGTCAATCTCTCGCGTCTTGATTTTGACGAGCCCGACATCTTTGAAAGGATCACAGGAATATTGGGGAAATATGACGTTCCCGCCTCGGCTGTACATCTTGAAGTCACCGAAAGTGTGCTGCTTGACCACGCCGAAGGCTTCCGTAAGACCTTCGACAGATTTCATAATGCCGGATTCCGTATATGGATGGACGACTTCGGCAGCGGCTTCGCTTCTCTTAACGTCCTTAAAGACTATGACTTTGACCTTATCAAGATCGATATGATGTTTCTGAGCAGCATGAACGAGCGGGCAAGAACTATCATATCCTCTGTCGTAAGCATGGCAAAATCGCTTGGCATACACACACTTGCCGAAGGAGTCGAAACCGCGGAGCAGGTAGATTTCCTGCGCGGCATAGGCTGTGAGTTGCTTCAGGGGTACTTTTATGCCAAGCCTATGAGTACCGGCGAACTGGAACAATACTTGAACGCCGAAGATGTAAAGGCAGAAAAAGAGACCGACCGTGCGTATCTGAACAATATCGGACTGCTTAATGTACTCAGCGGCGACCCGATAGGTGATTATTCAAGGAACAGGAATAAAGCCGTCGGATCGCAGCCGGCTTCCCGCAAAAGCCAATACCCGCTCGCTTTGCTGGAATTCTGCGAAGGAAGATTTACTTTTGTATATGCCAATGATGATTACATAGCAGAAATAAAGCAGCTCGGCTTTTACGACCTGAGTGATGCCGAAAAGCAGATAAACGACAGTTCAAAGCCTTTTTATTCCGGCACGATAAAGCAGATGAACGATTCCATAAAGCTTGAATGCGCCGTCAAAAAGGATTATGTTATCGGCGATATTTACTATTCTTTAACTATAATGTTTATTGCAAGTACCGATGAAAAGACAATGCTTGCTTTGAATATCCGTGTCTTCTGCAGCGACGGGATCGAAGACCGTTTTGAGGAGATAAACAGATACAGCCGGGCTTTATTCTATAACTTCGACCTTGTCAATATACTTGATCCCGACAGAGACCGAAGCCGACAGATCTATTCCAATCTGCCGTTTGACACGGTGTATGGCTTTATTCCTTTAAGAGCCGGAATAAAGGAGTTCGCGGCAAACGAGATACATATTTATGACCGTGACAGGTATCTCGCGTTTATGAATTTTGACACGCTCGATCAACGTATTGATAAAGACGAATGTTCATTTGTACAGCAGCCGTTTCGTGTGCGAATACCGGATGACAAATATGTCTGGAAGCTTATAAGAATTACGAGAATACCTACCTCGGAGCTTTCATGCTATATGTTCAGTATGCAGAGAATGACTCCAGCGGATATAAGGCTTGTAAGCGAACAGCTCCCATAATTAACTGATAAATCTGACAATTACGGAGAAAACAATGATTATAAACCTGAATGACAACTGGACAATGAATTACGGGGACAACGCATATCCGTGCGCTGTTCCTTGTTCGATGTATAAGACCCTTATTGAGCAGGGCGTGATCCCCGACCCGTATTACCGCGAGAATGAGTACATCTCGACCGACCTTTCCCGCCGTGATGTGACATTCACGCGGGAGTTTGACGCAAGCCCCGATGTGCTTTCCGCGGATATGCAGTTTATTATTTTTCATGGCATCGACACGCTTTCGGAGATATATGTCAACGGCGTTCACGTTCTGGACACGGACAATATGCATTGCGAGTGGACGCTGTACTTAACGAACCTGCTCAGAGAGCATAACACACTTGAGGTGCGCATTAAATCGCCGATAAACTACATTGAGGAAGAGGACAGGAAGCGCCCGATATGGGGCGCGGGCGAGTGCATGAAGGGCTATCCGCATATCCGCAAGGCTCATTGTATGTTCGGCTGGGATTGGGGTCCGAACCTGCCCGATATGGGGATATGGCGCGACGTGGAGCTTTGCGCGTACAGCAAGGCGCGTATAACGCAGCCATACATCGAGCTTCTGAACGAAATGCCCGCCGACAAAGCCGAGCTGAAAATACAGGCTCGTATCGACAGCCGCGATGACATTAACGCGCATTTTGAATGTACGATAACAAGTCCCGACGGTGAGACCGTATTCGGCGGCAAGCTGCCCGAAAGCGGAGTTGTTGAAATTCCGAACCCGCAGTTATGGTGGGTGCGCGGGCTCGGTGAACAGCCGCTCTACACCGTGACTATCGAGCTGCGCGATGAAAGCGGCGCAGTTCTCGACGCCTGCACAAAGCGCATAGGACTTCGCACGCTCGTTATCTCCAAAGACAAGGACGAATGGGGCGAGGAATTCTGTTTCAAGTGTAACGGCGTGAAGGTATTCGCAATGGGAGCGAACTACATTCCCGAGGATCAGATAGTTACCCGCATGACGAAGGAGAAAACCGCACGGCTGCTTGAGGACTGCGCGGCGGCGAACTTCAACTTTATCCGCGTGTGGGGCGGCGGCATTTACCCGCCCAATTGGTTTTACGACAAGTGCGACGAGATTGGGCTTATCGTGTGGCAGGACTTCATGTTTGCCTGCTCGGCATATCGGCTGACCGACGAGTTCCGGGAATCGGTCGAGGTCGAGGTGTCGCAGAACATCATACGTCTGCGTCATCACCCGTCCCTCGGTCTGTGGTGCGGCAACAACGAGATCGAGAGCGCGTGGGTGGGCTGGGGCTTGCCCGAGGACGAGGAGTGCAAGCGGGATTATCTGACCTTGTTCGAGGACATCATACCGAAGCTACTGACGAAATACGACCCCGTCCGTGCAAAATTCTATCACCCGTCGTCACCGTCGTCGTGCGGCGGCTTCATCGACCCGTCCTCAAACAAAGCGGGCGATATGCACTACTGGGCGGTGTGGCACAGCTTCAAGCCTATCGAGGATTTCCGGAAGTATTACTACCGTTTCTGCTCGGAGTACGGCTTCGAGAGCATTCCCGACATAAAGACAGTACGCACATTTGCCGAAGAAAGCGACCTCGACCTTTGCGGAAACGTGATGCAGGCACACCAGAAGTGCCTGGTCGGAAATGAAAAGCTGATGTTCTACCTCGCGCAAATGTGCAATTACCCTTACGATTTCGAGCGGCTGATCTACTGCACACAGCTCGGTCAGGCGGACTGCATACGCTCGAATGTGGAGCACATGAGACGGGCGAGAGGGCGCTGTATGGGCTCGGCTTACTGGCAGGTCAACGACACGAACCCTGTCATTTCGTGGTCAAGCATTGACTATTACGGGCGCTGGAAGGCACTCCACTACGCGGCAAGACGGTTCTATGCGCCGATACTTTTAAGCTGCGACGACAGCGACCCGAAGCGCCCCGTTCTGTATGTCACCAACGACACGCCGAACGACGAAAAACTCACGGTGTCGTGCCGCGTCAGAAACAACAAAGCCGCGATACTCGGCGAGTTCACGGCTGATATTGTATCGGCTGCAATGTCTGCTGCTCCCGCGCTTACGCTTGACTTGTCGGGACATTTCACGACAACCGCCGACAAGCGCACAAAGTACATCGAATATGAGCTTATAAACGGGAAATATATCATCGGCTGCGGCACAACACTGTTTGTTCGTCCTAAAGAATTTGAGTTTCTTCCGGCAAACATAACGCCGGTGATTTCCGACTGTGACAGTCATTTTGCGATAACGCTGACCGCGGACAAATTTGCCAAAAGTGTGTGCTTGTCGCTCAAAGACTCCGACTGCGTATTCTCCGATAATTGGTTCGATATACACGGGAATGAGCCTGTCACGGTGACATTTGCAAAGCCGGACGGAATGACAGTCGAGATGCTGAAACAGCAGCTTGAAATACAGAACTACTGAATTTGTGATACGAAAAAATGAACGATAAAATTATACCCGAATTTGACGCCTACACGTTTGATCTTTACGGAACGCTGATCGAAATGCACACGGACGAGGAGGCACTTCCGTTCTGGCAGAAAATGTCGGAGCTGTACGCGGTCTACAGTGCCGATTACACCGCTGCGGGGCTGCGAAAGGAATACAAGCGTATCACAAAGGACGAAGAAAGGAAGCAGATAGTCGAAACGGGCTGCCGCGTACCCGAGGTGAAGATCGAGAATGTGTTCGCGCGGCTGCTGACCGAGGCAAAGAAAACTCACGCGGTCAAGTATGGCTACGGCAGCCTTGACGAGCTTTCGTGCTATATCGCCAACTCGTTTCGCGTGATGTCGCGGCACAAAATGAAGCTGTACCCGTTTGTTGCTGAGCTGCTGAAATTCCTGCGTGACAGCGGCAAGCGCGTGTATATGCTGTCCAACGCGCAGGCGATATTTACAGTACCGGAGATCGAGAATTTCGGTCTTATGGAATACTTTGATGATATATTTCTGTCATCGGATCACGGAGTACAGAAGCCCGACCCGATCTTCTTTGAGAAACTGATCAAAAAGCACTCGCTCGACCCTGCAAGGTGGTATGGTT
>CAMVBT010000027.1 GCA_947165805.1 uncultured Clostridia bacterium | reverse complement strand
CGGACGAAGCCGAAAGCGCACTGTCCACCGTGACCGCCGCGGGTATGGACGGCTTGTCGGAAAGATCGTTGTAGCTGCCGGACTGCGCGACCGCCGCAAGGTCGGCTGTATTCGCCTTGCCCCCGAGAGCCGCGGTTATCACTTTGTTCTGCACCGGGTTCTCCGACGTGAGCGAAAGCTCGCTGTCAACTGTTATCGAGGCGCCTCCGCCGGTGCCTACCCTTACTGTTATCTCGTTCATAATGCCCTCCTCAAAGTATCTCAAAGACCGCGGACGGCTCGGCGCCGAGCCATGTATCGACCACCGTTCCGTTCTCGTTTTTAAGCCTTATCGTGTAGATATATCTGCCCCTGGCGATATCGGTATCCGATCTGCCGAAGCTTATCGTCAACGAGCCGTCCGAACTCTGGGCAGAACGCCCTGCCGTCTTTGTCAGCACGGGTGCCGCGCCCTTTACGGGTCTTACGGCAAGCTCCGCGTACTGCCCCTCCGGCAGCATATACGGCGTTTCCTCTCCCTCATTCTCCGTACAGAAAATAAAGACTATCTCCGCCGTATCGCCGCCGGGTATCTTAATATCATGACCGTCTGTGATGTACATTTCTATCCCCCTGTTATCATTGTTATCAGCGCAGTCCCGAGACCGCCCGCAAAAGCTCCGATAATAGCCGCGATCACAGACTCCCAGCGCTTCGCGGGCTTCTGTTCGATCTCGGTGACCTTGCCGTCTATACGGTTGATATCCTCGCGCATATATTTCATTTCCTCGACTATGCCGCGGATATTGTCGATAAGCTCGTCCTGCTTGTCAACGCGCTTGTGCAGGGAACTCAGAAGGCTTTCCACTGCGGTGAGGCGTTCGTAGATCTCCTTTTCGTTGATGTCCATTTCTTTCACCTCACCTTATCAGCACCTCGATGTGCGCGTCGTCAAGGCGTTTCAGGCAGCGGACTTTCGTTTCCGTGAACGTCGGCACTCCGATGCCCTGACGCGCCGAAACATACCCTCCGGGCTGACATTTGCCGTTGTCGCGGATAACCAGCCGCCCGACCATACCGACCGGAGCCCATTCCTGCCGCTGTGACCGCGGGATATATTTCCGCTCGGGGTCGTAGTCGTCGGAGAGCTGAGGTCTGCCGTCTTTGTCGGGGATATAAGCACCGAAAACGTCGGTTTTATATTTCCCGTGCCAGTGCTCCTCGTAGGCGTTTCCGATCACGGACGCACGGCAGGATACCGCGCCGATGATATCGTCGCCGTGTGCAGGTACTATTGTGCCAGCTGAAACATAACATAGGCTTTTATCGTCCCACTTTGGCGTTGTAAGCTGCACAAGCATTCCGCGCCTGTCTTCGTTGTCTGGATTTCCGTCCGCCCACTCGAAATATTCCGCGTAGTCCGCGCCGGTCGTGTGGTAGACTTTCGCGTATGTCGTGCCGTCATACATTACATAAAAAGCGTTGCTGCGGTTGTTGTCGTCATTTCCGTTTCCTATAACAATACGGTTAGAACTGTTATATTGACTGTACCGCCCGACGGTCAGTCCGTCGCTTACAGCTTTATTTCCTATTCCGGCAGTTATAGCGCGATCTTGATCCGCTGTGTTACCGCTGCCCGCGGTTATTGAATCTCTGCTGCTTTCTGCTGTGTTGTTATATCCTGTTACAATGCTGTTTGTTGCGTATCTTGCGGTATTATTATTTCCGGATATATTGCAGTTCTGGCAATTGCTGACGGTGTTGTCGGATCCCGTTGTTACCGTGTTTGAGTTTCCGTTTGTCGTGTTATTCCGACCGGTAACTATGCCATCGTCATCATCGGTCACATTGTGGCGCGCCCCCGATATAATGCTTTCATCGGCTCGGCTCACTGTGTTTTGCTCGCCCGATATAATACATTCCGTCACGCTTGCGCCGCTGTTCTGAGCGCCGTCAATAATAGTTTTTATGGAGTTTGTCAGACTGTTGTCACGGCCTCCCAGAATGTTATATCCGTAAAACTGCGATTCCGTGACCGTGTTAGTGTCTTCGTTAAATCTGACGCTGTGGTTTCCTATTTCTTCACCCACGCCGCCGCCGGTCGAAAGTACAGCAACAATCTCCCACTCATACACCGCTTCGGATTCCGAGGTTGCCTCGCTTACGATTTTACACTGTTTAATCGTAAGCAGATGCTTATCGGTATCGTTATCAAGCACAAACCATTCGTCTTTTGATTTAGGCTTTTCTGAGGATGTATCATCAAAAGGATCATCAGCTGACAATAAGATAATCAGATGACCAGAATCTTTGAGAAACAGCAAACGTTATATCCGCTTTCTTGTTTGGAGTAGTTTTCTTGTTCTCTCCTGTGTCAGCGTATGAAGTAATCTGCTCCTGGAACCCGCCCGAAGCAGACACAGTATAATGTAGTGCGGTCACGGCCGCTTTGAACTCCGCAGGTTCTCCGGCGTAATCATACACATCAATCACGTCCCCACACTGTAATGCAGTCGTAGCTCGCTTGGTGATCGTTGTCGATATGTATGACAGGCCGCCGAGTTGTGTCCAGCAGTAGTTGGCTATTGCGACCGTAGCAAACGGATTCTTGACCTTGACAATTCCGGTCGCGTCCTCATCGTATTGACTTCCTGGTACATCATCAATATAGATATCTGTATCGTCGTCGACTTCGATGTAGAGACCGTTAACGGTATATCCGACAGTCTCATCTATCATCTGCGATATGACATTCGCAGCGGAAAGTGGATAAGTCGCTTCCGCGAACTGTACGAAGGTTACAGCATCATTCTCGTCAATGTGAACATTAGCGGCGTGAGATGCCGCGATAAATGAAAGTATCTGACGGTATGTATACCCTTCGGGCTTTGTTTCCACCGTCCAGTTCTGGCAGACAAAACTGCATGAAAGGCTATATCGTGATGTGATATAGTCGAGCATCTGCTGATGTGTCGCAGGAAAAGTCAGCGCAGAGGCCCCGCCTCCGGCTTTCCATTTGCATTCCTTGTCGAGTCTGTTCAGGTAGTCCATACAGGTAACATTCAGATACCCGTGTTTATTCTTGGTGCATTTCGTGACATAGAACCTACCCAGCCGGGTATAGTTTACATCATCACCGAATTTAACATAAGGCACAAAACGCGTATTCTTGGGAATGTCATTTTCTGACTTGCGAAGCGTGACCGACAGACGATCGGATATGGCGTTTCCGATAGAAACGCCTTTATCCGTCAGCTTTCGCTGTATGTCCATGCTGACTATGTCAGCGGAGGTGTAAACCGCACCTTCATCATTGGTCACGATCTTGAAATCGAGATCGCGTATAGACTGATACGCGTTAGTACTGACTTCGCGCATATCACACCTCCTCCATCTCGAGTGAGAAACCGCCTACCAGCGTAGGATCCGACGCACTCTGTCCGAAATAGATGTAGTTATCCGGGATCTCTGACATACAATGAAATGTACCGTTTACCACGTTTGTGTTTCCGTCGTTGAAAACGACGGAAAACGATGCCCCGGAGAGCACACTCTTTATCGTATTCCAAAGCGTGACAGGCATCGAACCTACGGTAACGGTTATTTTCTTTTTCGGCTGTCCTACGCGATCAACAAGCATAGAGCCATTTAGCGCGTATGTTATGCTTTCGGAACGTATTTTCTGCGTCACATACGGCTGTATTGTTGCATAAGCCGATATATCATATTGAGCTATAGTTATTGTCGCCATTAACCGTTGACCCCTTCCAGTGGTATTTTTCCTTCCATGCGTGTGATCTCATTGATATCCTCAATGCACGCACGGCCGAGCGAAAGATCATTCGCCACGAATTCGACTTCCAACGATGCCTTGATCTTTTCGTTACTTGCCTTGAGCTCGTTTACAGCCGTAACAACATCCTCAAGCGTTGTGTCCGCTTCTTTTCCGGAACTCTTTGCGCTTGTCTTGACCTGGTCTGTAATATTCTCCGCGGTATTCTCTATACTCGTTACGATATTGGACGCAGCCGACTCCTGCCCTGCAAGCTGTACACCAATAGCCTTTTTGAGCTTTTCATTTGCTTCCTCTTTGGTATCCCAGATCGTCGGTATAAGACTCGTGATATTAACGGTCGTCTTATTCTTCCCCGAAGAGCCGGAAGATGAGCCCGAGGACTTCTTTGTCGTTTTTTCAGCAGATTTTTCCTTATTCTTCTCGTAATTGTGGATCTTTACGTTCGCGTCTCTCCACAGCTTGCTGTCTGGCGTCAGGTACTTATCGCGGAGCTTTGCAAGCGCCTCATAGTAGGTATCCTCGGTAATCTCATCCATCTTAAGCTTATAATCAAGGTCGTCAAGCTGACGCTTGTATTCTTCCTCTTTAAGCTCTTGTTCGGACTTTTCTTTCGTTGAGCTTCCGGAAGCAGCGGAATTAGTCTTGGTGGTATTATTGGCACCAATCTGATTTACATCGAGCGTAAAGCCGCTATTTGTAGTGATCTTGCCTTCGGTGCTCTCCGCTGCTGCTTTTTTCTGCTCCTGCTGGATCCGATAAGCACGTTCCTGACCGGATATTCCGCTACTGTAGCTTTTGGGCAGACCGCTTTCGGTCTTGGCGTCTTCGTCAATAGCTTCTTTCAGTTCTTCCTGCGAGTTCTTGCCTGTGAAATCTACCTTTCCGAAGTGGTCGATCTTAGCCCCGGTCCAGCTGATAACGAAATTGAACGCATCAATCAAACTATTGAGTACATCAATGATGCCGTTTACGATGCTCTCTGCAACGGACAGGATGCCTTTCCAGATAGAGTCGAATATCTTACTTACACCTTTCCAGGCTTTGTCCCAGTCGCCCGTAAATACGCCCGTGATAAAGTCAAGAATACCCTCGAAGACTCCGCGTATCGTATCGATCGCCGCGGATATCTGCGTAACTACAGTATTAATGATCGCCGTGACCGCGCTCACCGCAACATTAAGCTGTTTTACTATCACGTCAACTATCAGCTTAATCAGCTGTATCAGTGGAGGCAATATGAGATTGAGCAGGTCACTCAACAGCTTAATGAGCGGTGTAAGACCTTTGATCAACGACAGCACCGGCTCAAGGAGCGCAACAACGATCTGGAGTATGGGCGGGAGAAGATCGACGATCAGACTGAGTATCGGTGACAGCGCGTCAAGCAGCTCCATAATCACCGGCAAAATACTCTGTATGATCTGCGAGAGTACCGGTACCAGTTCCTCGATGATAGCGAGCAACGGAGGCAGTATCGTGTCTGTAACCGCTGTAACCAGTTCGACAAGCGGCGACAGAAGTGAAAGCAGATTGGGGAGGACGCTTGTCACAATCTGTATAATCGGCTCAATCAGCTCGGAGAGATCTTCTACAAGAGGCACAATAGCCTCTTCTATCTTTGGTAATACCTCGTCGATCATGGGCGATATCGCGTCAAGCAGCTTATCCGCAACCGGCATAAGCTTGTCGCCGATCTCCGCTGCGGAGACAGCAAGTTTGTTCGTGAACTTCTCCCATTTTGCGGCGGTCGTCTCCTCCATTGTCTCGAAAGCTTCCTCTGTAGCTCCGAGGCTGTCTGACATCGACGTGAGAATTTCATTGAAATCCTTGCCGCCGTCCTTCATGATCGTAAGTGCAGCGTTACCGGCCTCGACGGATCCGAACATATCAGAAAGCTTCACACCGGTCCGTTCAGCATAGTCCTGAAGGATATACAGAACGTCGGAAGTATTCGCGCCTGCTTCCTGCAATTCTGCAAAGCCCATGTTTGTAAGTTCTCGCAAAGCTTCGTCGGCTTTTGAACCGCTCTTGCCGAGCTCGGCGAGCATTGCTTTGATCTGAGTTCCTGCTTCGGCGGTACCCAGACCATTCTTGGTAAGTATTGCATACTGTGTTGAAAGGTCCTCGAGCGAGGTTTTCGTCGAATTCGCGACCGGTATGGTCTGGCCCATGGAGGCCGCGAGCTCATCAACAGTTGTTTTACCTTTATTCTGAGTGTTTATAAGTACATCGGAGATGTGCGTCGCATCATCAGCAGCAAGGCCATAAGCATTGATTGCGGTCGTAAGCACATCAACAGCGGTCGAAGCTTCTGTGAAACCGCCTTTGGCAAGCTTATTCGCCGTTTCAACAAAACCGACGACCTTATCCTCGTCTACTGAGGCAGATAATGCGCTGTAGATGCTTTCAGCGATATCTCCGAAGCTTTGTCCTGTCGTTTTTGACAGGTTCGTAAGTTCTCCTTTGAACTTATCGAAGTCCGTACCATCGGAAAGCAGAGTCTTTACTTTCGCGAACGATGTCTCAGCATCCGCCGACATCTTGATACAAGCCGCTGCGGCCGAGCCTACCGCCGTAACGATAGCGACACCCGCCTTCGCGATAATTCCACCGACCTTCGAGATTTTACCGCCGCTCGCCTCGGCTTTATTTCCCATACCGTCGAATTCGTCTGACGATGTTCTGACCTTATCTCCGGCATCATCGGCAGAATCCGCCGCATCATCGAGGCTATCCGCGAGATCGTCTACACTTCTGGCAGCTTCCTCGGCTTTCTTTCCCGCATCTTCCGCGCTTTCTCCGAGATCGTCGATGCCATCAGCCGCACCTTTCACAGCTTTTTCGGTATTCTTCCCTACCTTTTCCGCTGCATCCCAGACCTTATCGATACTTTTGGCCGCTTTTGAGGCGGCATTTTGAGCCACGTGCTGAGCATCGTCAAGATCGCTTTCGATCTTAGAGTTATCTGTACGGACTTCGAGTATAACTTCACCGTCAGCCATTTATCCACCGCCTTTACTGAGCATCATGTCGAAGAGACGGTTCCAGCCGTCGTTGGCTTTCTTCTCCCGCTCCTCGCGTGATACCGGCAGAGCATACACCCGTTTGAGCTCGGCGAGCTGGTTGATCATTTCCTGATTATTCCGCTCACTCTTCGGGAACGGGCGTGCCCGTATTTCGATGACTTTCTTTATCTTGCTGTCTTCGGGCAATCCCTCGAACAGCGATACGAATTTCCACCATGGCAGTTTTCCTTGTTCCGCAAAAAGATCGATGCCATACGCCAGCATGAACGATGAGTATATATACGAGCTGTCAGCCCTGAAGTCGTAGAGCCTTTCCCCGCCGCCTCCCTTGCGTTCCTGCGATATGTAGTCTTTGACTATTCGGTCAACGACGTTAATCTTGAACATTTCGGGAACCTTTCTCGGAGATTTCACGAACCAGTCGTACACACTCTCTACCTTCTCGGCATCTGTAAGCACGCTGCTCTTATCCGCGAACAGGTCATAAAACTGTAATACGCGATCGAAGGGCAGTATAAAACGTACCTGCACACCATCTATTTCTACGGTATCGGGAAACGGCTCATAGCAGCTGTGAATTACCATTTTCTACCTCTGAACCGTGTTTTTATCTGCTGTTTACTTGCAGTAACAGTATCTCTGATCTTCGGGATGATAACATCCGCGACGAACGGGAAGATCTGTAATGACATTTCGATGTAATTATCCTCATAGAACTCGAGCACCTCGAGTGTGTTGTCCTCACCCATCACGGTCTTGAGAATAGTTATTATTGCTTCTCCGTAATCCGTGTAAAGAGCCTGGAAATTCTCCTCAGAGACACCCGCCTGCTGTGCCGCTTTTACTGCGCGTTCAGCCTTAATGAGATCATTGTACTGTGCGCGGAACTGTGCGGCTATAGCATCGATGTCGACGTCTATGTGCAGAGTCTTAACGACAGTGCCGTCACTCTCTGTAAGTTCAAGATCTTCTACTACCTTGTTGCTGCGATGTATTCTGTATGCCATGATGATACTCCTTCTTTCATAAAAACAGCCGGCAAAGCACGTACTTATCGTGCTCTGTCGGCTGAATGACTTTGTTGTTTTTATCGTTATAACGAGGCAGGCGATACCGCGCCATAGGACAGCGGCGAAGCTACCTTGATGTTGTCCGAATCTGTTACCGTTACGGTACCGGTGCCAGCGAATGCCTTCGCTGTAGGCGTACCACTGATAACACCCGCTGCGCTGATCGTCAGACCGTTCGGGAATCCGAGTATAGCATAGCTGTACGGCGACTTGCCGCCCGATACGAATTCCGATACATCAAGTTCGGTGATAGCGGTACCTACGGTCATCGCAGGTATCGAGCCCGTGATATCGAACTGGAGAGTATCGTACTGCGTTACGGTAGGTGTGCCGTTGAATGCAAGCGTAACGGAAATAGCGTTCGGCGCTGTAGCGTCTCCGCCCGAAATGGCGATGTTTTCCATAGTGATCGGAACAGCTATCTGTTGTCCGCCGCGTCTCATCTTGAGGTCAGTGCATCTCGCCTTACCTGTCTGCCAGCGCATATTGTTGAAGTATGCGCATGCAGGATCATTCGGATTGAACTCGCCCGTCAGAGTCAGCTTAGGCGCAAGACCTGTGACCATAGACGAGGAATATCCGGAGTCAGCGAGATAAGACGTCGAGAGGATGACCTCATTCAGGGTCTCATTGAGGTTTTTGAAAACCTCGCAAAGCGAGACGTATGTTCCCGACGATGCGGTGGGCGTCGTGTTGATCTCAACACGAGCATTATAGTTCATATCAATGCCGGCTATTTTTTCAGCGGCAGTCATTGTATTATTGCTCATAGATTATGTCCTTTCAAATCAAAAGCTGATGAAAATCTCTGCGAGAAGACTGTAAATGTAGTATTTGCCGTCATATCCGACATAAGAGGGACCGCCGCTCTTCTGTGCGGACAGTACGTTGACGGTCTGGCCGGAGATATTCGGAGCGGTATCTATACAGTTGCCTATCGCGCAGACATTTTCAAGAGCTGCTTTCTGTGATTCGTCTTTCGATAAAAACAGCACGGTAATAGTTTCCTTACCGTGCTGCTTATTAAGATATCTACCCTTCGGCATGCCGCCCGTGAGCTCTGCGGTTGTTCCGGAACTGTTCGCGGGGAGCTGCGCTGAGAGTTTGATATCAACGCCTGTTTCGCCCTTTGCGAGAGCGACAACGGCTTCAAATGCCTCTACCTGCGGTATCATTTCTGCATTCCCCTTTTCAGCGCGTTCTCATAGATCGTTGTCCAATCCTTGATATGCTTCTCCTTGGCTTTCTGGCACCAGAGCTTACCACCTTTTGAGTATCTGAGTGGTTTTCCTGTAAGCACCTTCCGGACTCCTTCTCTCGCATATGCGGACCGTGTTTTCGGATCCACCATGAGAACACCATAGTACAGATACCGCGCATACGGTGTTGACCATACGAGCCGGAGTTCTGTATTGCCGAAGGCTTCAAGCACACGGGAATGTGTCTCGGCGCTGCGTTTCAGTATGTGCTGATCATCGGGAGCGTACTTATTGCAGTCAGATACGATCTGCGGCTGTACGATCTTCAACGCCTTGTTGTTTGCTTCCGAGAACTTAGCAAGTATTGCCTGCTTATCCATACTGACTTTGACATTTACCGACATAACATCACCTCAATGTGGTGCAGCTTACGTTCGTCATAGAACTTTCTGACATCCTCAATGTGGAACACTTCCCCGTCGAACGTAACGCACATATCGATATCGAACGTCACATCCTGCGGCGAGCTGTTCAAGCAGTCATAAAACAGCTTATACGACGCATTGAGCTGCCTATTGTCCTTCGCACTGACCGCCGAATAACAGGGCTCGACGCGCACATGTTCCAGCAACACGGTGTCGGAATTCTCGGTAACGTTGTAATCACCGGGAATGACTCTCGATAGCTCCGCCGAATGTATCAGCAGTCTGAGCGGTATCGGTCTCATATCGCACACACGCCTTTCCGGAGCAAGCCAGTAGGTGCAAGGAATGACCGCGCCTGGGTACAGATGCACGACAGCTTATCGGCAGTCATAGAAGCGCCCTTACTGTCCGAATAACTGAAAGAACCGAGAGACATACTTCCCGCGGTTTCGCCGCCTGCAAGTCCGTCCATACCGCCGTGACCGTACAGATATTCGGTTTCCGCGCATATCGCGTTCTTTACCGATTCGCGCACATACATAGGAGCGTCTTCGGCAATTATGCCCGACATACAGATAGCATTGTTCACGATATCATACGCACGCGGGAGCAGCTCGGTAAGATCATCATCGGGCACATAAGTACCGCGGTATTCGCCTTTGTACCATGTGCTCATTTCCGTAAGAAACTCCTGGGTCATAACTGCACCTCCGTTTTACTTTGCTTTCGCAGATTTCTTAGGCTTGGGCTTTGCCGTCACCGGCTCTTCGGCCTTCGTTTCCGGCTCCGGGATGATCTTTTCTTCATCTCTGGGAGGCTCAGGAAGCCTGGGAGCCACCTCCGGCGAAGGTATCAGACCTATTATTCTTCCCATGATTATCTTCCTTTCGCTTATACTACCGCTTTGTGGTGGCAGTAGATACCGGCGGTCTTGTTCTCATATGCGTCGGCAAGGCCGTAAGAACGGAAGCAGAAGATCCATGCATCAGCGTTCTGGTTCTGATCGGGTGTAAAGATCTTGTCAACAACGTGCTTGCTATACTGCATAACCGCGTCCTTACGCGCGATCATGAAGTTGATGTCCGCACCGCTGTTGTAGTATACGGTCACCTTTGTACCTTCTGTCTGAGCCGCAATAGTAACTGTGCCGGTTGCCTTTGCATATGTCACGTTGCTCATGGGGATCACGGTAGTTCCGGAAACTACCGCCTGTATCGTTTCGGGCTTGTCCGTAACGACAAAGTCGGTCTGGCTTGCAGTCGCCGTGAATTCCTGCTTGTTGACAGCCTTGGTATAACCGCCGCCGGTCTCGCCGGTGCTTGTGCCGTCGTACTGTGTGATTGCGGTATAGAACCTTGTCTGCGGCACATTTACGATCGACGAGAAGCGAGACATTACTTCCTTGCTCTTGGTGAGATCAAGATCGGAAATGAGTCCTGCGAGAGTGGGAGTGATGAACAGTACTCTGCCTTCGGTAGGAACCTCGGCTTCGTCCATGGCGTTTGTTGCCGTGCGAAGTGCTGCGTATGCGTCTGCACCGGTCGAGAGTGTACCTGTAACGGAGCCGATGTTCGGTATACCGGCGTATGTTGCAAATCTGAACGCATCAAGCTCGGGAACCACCTTTGTTCTGATGAACTCTGCGGAGAGCTTACCGAAAGCGAGCCCTGCCGTCTCCTCGTTGTCCATAGCATCTACGGAGAACTTACGGCCTCTGTCGAAGTTGAACTGTACTGTCTCGTTGGTGAGTGTTACGTCACCGTTTACATAACCGCTGTTGCGCGAATAGTCGGCGAGACCGTCCATAGACAGCTTCGGAATGATGATCTCGTTCGCGTTGGCGCCTGCTCTTACAAGCGTAGCATCGGAATCGAGAACAGATGTGAGAGATGCTCTCTTGTAGACCTCATCGAGGAGGTCAATGTACTTCTTGAATTTTGCGATAGAATTTCCCATTTTGATTCTCCTTTACTTGTTTTCGGGCGGGAGCCCCATTACCGCACGGGCATCCGCGTCGCTCACATTCGGCGGTACATTGTTGTTTCCGCCGTGGGTTCCGGTCGTACCCGTGTTGTTGCTTGTTCCCGTACCCTGAGATGTGCCGCTGTCGAAAAGATAATCGTTGTCCTTTGCGACGGCTTCGAGCGCTGCTTTGATGTCCTCGGAACGGTTCTTACTGCCTCTGAGCGTGTCGATATCGAGCAGCGCCTTGACCGCTTTTGCGTTCTTCGCCTTGGCTCCGGCGATTGCTGTATCGAGCAGACCGGAAAATTCAAGATCGTCAAGCTTTGCCTGATATTCTTTCTCCTTCTCGGCGGCCTGCGCGTTCGCTGTCTCGATCTGCTTCTTCAGCTCGTCGACATTCACGCCGTCGAACTTCTTCAGAGACTCCTGTACAGCCTTTAACTGCTCCTCGACGCCGGACTTTTCCGTCTCCAGCTTCGTCTTCGTCTTTTCAAACTCCGCCGCAGTCTTGTAGTTTTCGGCAACAGCTTTGTTCAGGGCTTCCTGTTTATCTGCCGGAACTTCAAGCCCCAGCTCCTTCAGGATTTCGAGAATGTTTTTCATGGTTTTATTTCCTTTCTGCGTGATATTTTAACAGCTCCGCCCGCTGTTGAAAGTCAGCCTCATAAACCCGAGGCGCGGGTGTTTTTGGGTATAAAATTAACGCATATCCGAAGACGTGCGTTAAGATTATTGAATTTTGCAGGCGCGTGCAAAACGCCTGTTCCCTTTCGAGCATAAGAAAACCGCCTTGATAGTCAGGGCGGTTGTTATACGCTATTCATCTGGTAAGCTGACAAGTATTTCTTGTACTTCGTCAGTATTCGCTCGTCTGATATTTCCATTCGTGTCAATCAGAATATAGTTGGGGAGACCGACCCAGTAATCACCGTCAACGTCAAACGAGGGAGCATACACTTTAAAGCCGTTCCATTCACATTCAAAATAAATACTATCAAATGAAATCTCTTCTTTTTTAGCGAATTCGAGCGCTCTTTCAAGTTCTGTCATTACTCTCGCTCCTTCATTATCTTTTTTGCAACATCTGGTTCAAACTGTAAATTGTCAATTCTAAGCATCTTGGGGACTTTAGGCATTTTGTACCCCGATATAGTTTCAGACCATTTCATCTGTTTCAAATACTTCAAAACAGCCTTATCGCCTAAATATTCTCTGCGTTCGTGTTCCCCTCGCTGATTGTCCGTGATCCTGATTTCACCGTTATCATCAAGGTCTAAATTAACAATGTGTCCGCCATTTCCTTTACCCTTCCAACTAAATCCAATAACATACCGTTCATTCGGGTTTATAGTTCTCTTCATATAATCAAGATATTTACTCGGTGAATCCATTGAATTATCTTTTATATAACCCGGTCTCTTTCCTGTTTTAGGATCGATCCACGCAAGCGTATATTGATTAGCAAGTCGTTCAGCCATTGAACCCTGCAAACAAGGTGAAGTTTCGACGTCAAAACCTCGACGACGTGCTTCATAAACGATTGTGCAACTCTGACAGTTTTTATCAAAACCTTTCTCGCCATAATGCGGATTTACATTACCGCTATCTGCTTTTATGTGAGTCATAGGCTTACCGCGTTTTACCCCTGCAAGAGTATCTGGATATAGCAATTTATTTTCCTTAATTATATCACTTTTCCCGAAATTGTCAAGTCGTTTCTGGTCCATAAATGAAACAAATTCGGGATCAAGAATGTTTCTCTGTCCTTTGACGTATGCTGAAAAGCTCTCGGCAATGTATTCGCCCTTGGAAGCGGTAGCATATCCTGATATTTTCGTAGCATAGTCGCTCATTCTGGAACCTATGAGGTTGTTTGTCTTGGCGTCAAGAACTTCCCACTGTACATGATGCCCGACTTCATGCTGTAAATAATCACCGACAGAGCCGTCACCCACAAGAGCACGTCCCGCCTGCTTGTACCGCAGAGCCATTGCTTTTTTGCTTCCCGAAAGCGTGTCAATATTGTTCATAACGGTATTCCACGCCTTGTCGGACTCTCGGTTGTATTTTGCAAGTGTATCGGAGTTTTTCAGTACGTTCTTATTCAAGAAAACGCCGTGTTCGATAGGCGAATAAGCCATGACCGCATCGGCATCAGCAAATATCTTCTTACCTTTTG
>CAMVBT010000026.1 GCA_947165805.1 uncultured Clostridia bacterium | reverse complement strand
AAAATGCGACGGCCTGTGCGCTGTCATAACCGAAAACCCGGCTCCCGAAAGGTGCGCGCGCTCCGGCATTCCCGACAGCGAATTTGAGCGCGGGAATGTGCCGATGACGAAGTCCGAGATACGCGCGGTACTTGCGTCAAAGCTCGGAATATGTTATAATGACATTGTGTGGGACATAGGCTGCGGGACGGGCTCCGTGAGCGTGGAATGTGCGCTCGCGGCAAATGGCGGGACTGTGTTTGCCGTTGACAGGAACGAAGAAGCTGTAGCTCTGACCGCGAAGAACGCTCGGACATTTGGCTGCGACAACATCAGGGCAATAAACGGCTGCGCACCGGAAGTGCTCGCTTCCCTGCCCCGTCCCGACAAGGTGTTTATCGGCGGCGCGGGCGGCAATATCTCGGCGATAATCGACGCGGCGACAGCCTGCGGGAACGCACCGAGGATCGTTGTAACGGCTGTCACTCTCGAAACACTCGGTGAAGCTGTCAGCGCATTGAGCGAACACGGGCTCACCGCTAACGTCACGCAGATTTCGGCAGTGCGCACCCGTCCGGTCGGCAGCCACACGGTGCTCGACGCGCAGAACCCCGTTTTCATCATCGAGGAGGCTGCAGAATGAAGCGGATACTTATAGCCGGAACGCACAGCGGGTGCGGAAAAACGACCGTGACCTGCGCGCTCCTTGCCGCGCTGAAAAAACGCGGTCTGCGTGTATCGGCGTTCAAGTGCGGCCCCGACTACATCGACCCGATGTTTCATCGCGAGGTGATAGGAATTGCGTCGCACAATCTCGACAGCTTTTTCTGCGACGACGACACACTGAAATTTCTGCTGCACGTACACGGGAAAAACAGCGATATCTCGGTCATCGAGGGCGTTATGGGTTTTTACGACGGAGCTGACGGTAAAGGCTCCGCCTGTTCCCTTTCGCAGATCACCGGGACGCCAGCCGTCATAGTTATCGACTGCCGCGGAATGAGTGACTCGATAGGCGCTGTGATACGCGGTTTTCTGGAATACAAGCGCCCGAACAATATTGAGGGCTTCATATTTGACCGGCTCCCCGAGCGGTTAACGGCGCTTGCCGAGAAGCTGTGCGGGGAACTCGGGACGCGGTATCTCGGGTATTTCCCGAAAACGGATATCACGATAGAAAGCAGACATCTCGGGCTTGTCACGGCAAGCGAGATCGACGATATAAAGGAAAAGCTCGGAAAGCTCGGAGAAGCTGCCGAAAAGTGTATTGATATCGACACACTTTTCGAGATATCCGAACACGCTCTTCCGGAGTTCACGACGCCCGGAATCAGACAGTCGGGCGGTGCAAAGCCTGTTATAGCCGTTGCGCGGGATAAGGCGTTCTGTTTTATTTACGACGATAACATCGGGCTGTTGAAAAAGCTCGGCTGCGATATACGTTATTTTTCGCCGCTTGCGGATAAGAGCCTGCCCAAAAACGCAGCGGGTCTGATACTTTGCGGAGGCTACCCGGAGCTGTATGCCGGACAGCTTTCCGCAAATACGGAAATGCTTGCGGACATTCGCGGAAAAATAGAAGGCGGGCTGCCGACGATAGCGGAGTGCGGCGGCTTCATGTACCTGCACGACACATTCGAGGATATGGACGGAAACGCGCATACCGGTGCCGGAGCGATACGCGGCAAGGCGTTCAGGACTGCACGATTGCAGCGCTTCGGATATGTTACGCTTACGGCGAAGAACGACAATTTGCTCTGCAATGCGGGAGACAGTTTCCGCGCGCACGAGTTCCACTACTTCGACAGCACCGACTGCGGCAGCGGTTTTACAGCGGCGAAACACGACGGCAGAACGTGGGACTGCGTACACGCGAACGCGCACCTTTACGCTGGATTTCCGCACCTGTACTTTTACGCGGACACGCGCATCGCGGAGCGGTTTGTGTGCGCCTGCAAAAAATATACGGAGGAAAAGCAAATATGACGGTGCTTGAAACACTTGAAGCCTACCCGCTCGACGAAGAAGCCGGCAAGCGCGCCAAAGAGCGCTGGGACAGCATAGCAAAGCCGCTCGGCAGTCTCGGCGAATTTGAGGATATCATCGTTAAGATCGCAAAGATACAGCACACCGAAAATGTACATCTCGAAAATCGCCGTGTTATCGTTATGTGCGCAGACAACGGCGTAGTTTGCGAGGGCGTGAGCCAGTCGGAAAGCAGCGTGACGGCGCTGTGCGCGGACGAGATAGCCGCGGGACGCTCGAATGTGAACGTAATCGCCGACAGAATGGGCGCAGATGTGCTCGCGGTCGATATCGGAGTCGCGGCACATACAAAGGCGCTCGACCGGAAGATCGCGGCGGGAACCAAAAATATCGCAGCCGGCGCCGCAATGACGCAGGACGAAGCGGAACGCGCGATAATGACGGGGATCGGGCTTGTGCGTGAAGCCAAGGCGCAAGGGGTCAGCATCATTGTGACCGGCGAAATGGGCATAGGCAACACCACGACCTCCGCAGCGATAACGGCGGTGCTTCTCGGAGTTCCGCCGCGTGAGGTCACGGGGCGCGGAGCCGGACTTGACGACGTGAGGCTCGCGCACAAGATCGAAGTAATCGAGCGCGCGATAGCCGTGAACAGACCCGATAAAAGCAGCGCGCTCGATGTTCTCACGAAGCTCGGCGGATTCGATATCGCGGGAATGGCGGGGCTTTTCATCGGCGGCGCGGAGTGCGGAGTTCCCGTTGTGATCGACGGCGCTATCTCCGCAGCCGCCGCGCTTGTCGCGGAAAGGCTCGTTCCCGGCTGCAAAAACTATATGCTCGCGAGCCATGTTTCCGCCGAACCGGTCGGAAAAATGCTGCTCGGAGAGCTCGGACTGAAACCGACGATAACCGCTGAAATGCGTCTCGGCGAGGGAACGGGCGGTCTCATGCTGCTGCCGCTGCTCGACTGCGCGCTGAGTGTTTACAACTGCGCGCACAGGTTCGACGAGATCGCTCTGGAGAGGTACAGACCGCTGTGACGACACTTATTACAGGCGGCGCGAAGTGCGGCAAATCGCGGCTCGCCGAAAAACTCCTCGATAATTGCGGCGGCAGAAAGCTGTATATCGCGACAATGCAGCCTTACGGTGAAGAAGCTCTCGCGGCTATCGAACGACACAGAAAGATACGCGCCGGAAAAGGCTTTGAAACGATAGAAAAATACACCGGCCTGCATGAGATACGGCTGCCGGAAAAATGTCATATCCTGCTCGAATGTATGGCAAATCTCTGCGCCAACGAAATGTTCCGGAATGAGGACATTTGTGACCCGACAGAACGGATAATGCCGGGGATAAGACATCTGCAAAAATACGCGGAGACTCTGATCATTGTCACGAACAACGTCGGCTCCGACGGAGTGACATACAGCCCGGAAACAAACGGATACATCGAAGCTATGGGACGTCTGAACACGCTTACCGCTGGCATTTCGGACAATGTCATCGAATGTGTTTACGGCGTTCCGGTAATATTGAAAGGCAGATCATGTTATTGAGATCATTTGCGAGCGCGTTTCTGATGTACTCGCGCATACCGATGCCGAATGTCGGATGGAGCGAAGAAAACCGGAGATATGCGCTGTGCTTTTTTCCGCTCATCGGCGCGGTCACAGGAGGGCTTCTTCTGCTCTGGCAGTACATATGCGGAGCGCTTGATATCGGGGTTTTCCTTAACAGCGCGGTGTCTGTGCTGATACCCGTGCTTGTGACGGGAGGCATACATATCGACGGTTTCTGTGACACGACCGACGCGCTCGCCTCTTACGCGGACAGGCAGAAAAAGCTTGCGATAATGTCCGACCCGCACATAGGCTCGTTTGCGGTTATCGGGCTTTGCTCGATGCTTTTGCTGCAATTCGGACTTTTCTGCGAGGTGCGGGATCATTACGTTATTGCTGTCGGCTATGTGCTTTCGCGGGCATTGAGCGGACTTGCGGCAGTCACGCTTCGTTCGGCGAAGAACGAGGGCTCTTTGCAGAATTTTGTGAGACCCGCGCACAAAAAAATAACAGTCACGGTGCTTGTTGCCACCGCAGTTCTGTGCGCGGCGGGAATGTGCTTTATAGGCTTGTTTGCGGGCATTGCGATATGTGTTGTGTGCGCTGTGATCTTTATAGTTTACAGAGCGGTCGCGTACAAAAATTTCGGCGGGATAACCGGCGACACCGAGGGCTGGTTTTTGCAGGTCACGGAGACCGCGATACTCGCGGCGGTATTTGCTGCCGAAAAGGCGGTGATGTTTTTATGATAATGATAACCGGAGGAGCTTTTCAGGGCAAGCGCGATTTCGTGAAAAAGCAATTTGCGCTTTCCGACAGCGACATAGCCGACGGCGGGAACTGCGAATTATCGGAGCTCACGAATGCGCGCTGTATCTGCAATTACGAGCTTGCCGTAAAACGAATGCTCGCGGATTACATCGACCCGCTTGGATTCACAGCCGGGCTGAACTGTGAGATCGTGATAATGAACGAGATCGGCGGCGGGATAATCCCGATAGAAAAGAGCGAGCGCGAATGGCGCGAAATGACCGGACGCGCGGGCTGTATCCTCGCGGACAGAGCCGAAAAAGTATATCGTGTATGCTGCGGGATAGCAACTATGATCAAAGGAGAACAGGCTTGACTATCAACTTTATACGGCACGGCAAAACAGCCGGGAACCTCGAAAAACGCTACATCGGGCGCACCGACGAGCCGCTCTGCGAAGCGGGTATCGCGGAGCTGAAAGGCATCGCTTATCCCGACTGTGACATCGTTGTTTCGAGCCCTATGCGGCGCTGCCTCATGACCGCGGAGCTGATATATCCGACTAAACGTATCGTGACATACGGGGAGCTCCGGGAGTGCGATTTCGGCGACTTCGAGGGCAAAAACCACAGCGAACTGAGCGGGAACGAAGCGTATCGGAAATGGCTCGATAACGGAGGCCTGTCCGCGTTTCCGAACGGTGAGGACAGCTCTGATTTCCGTGCGCGCTGTGTTAACGGATTCCTGAAAGCCGCCGCGAATAATAAGACAGTAAACACAATTTCGTTTGTGGTACACGGCGGAACGATAATGTCTATACTCGCGGAATTTGCTGTTCCGCGAAAACAGTTCTATGACTTCCTGACGGAAAACGGACACGGATATTTGACGGAATTCGACGGAGAAAAAATAGAAGTGACAGGTAAAATATGAACTTTATGATTACCGCGGCGCCGCTTGTCATCGGCTTTCTGCTTGATGCCGCAATTGGCGATCCGCACAGCCTGCCGCACCCGATACGGCTCATCGGACGGCTCATATCAGCGCTTGAAAAGTTCGTCCGCGCGCACTTCAAAAACCTTACCGCAGGCGGAGTTTTTCTCGCGCTCACTGTTCTTCTGCTGTCCACTGCGATACCGTTCGGGGTGCTGTTTCTGTGCTATCGGCTGAACGTGTGGCTCGGAGTCGCCGCCGAGAGCGTAATGTGCTTCTATATGCTCGCCGCGAGAAGCCTGTACAGCGAGAGCATGAAGGTGTACCGCGCCCCGGACACCGAAGCCGCCCGGAAAGCAGTCTCGATGATCGTCGGACGCGATACTGTCGTGCTCGACCATAACGGGATAATACGCGCGGCGGTCGAGACTGTCGCCGAAAATACCTCGGACGGAGTTACCGCCCCGATGATCTTTATATCGCTCTTCGGCGCAGTCGGAGGCTTCTTTTACAAGGCGGTGAACACAATGGATTCCATGATCGGCTATAAAAACGAGAAATATGAAAAGCTCGGGAAGTTCGCGGCAAGACTTGACGATGTGCTGAATTATATCCCGTCAAGGCTTACCGCGTTGATGATGATACTGTCGGCATTCCTGCTCGGTTATAACGGAAAAAACGCATGGAAGATATGGCGACGCGACAGGCGAAAGCACGAAAGCCCGAACTCGGCGCAGACCGAGTCTGTGTGCGCCGGAGCCCTCGGGGTGCGGCTCGCGGGGGACGCTTGGTATTTCGGCGAGCTTCACAGAAAGCCGTACATCGGCGACGATCTCCGCCCGATAGAAAACGAGGACATACGCCGCGCGAACAGACTGATGTACCTGACCTCGGTATTGACCCTGATAGTTTTCGCGGGGCTGCGCGCGGTCATTTTCGGGGGTGTTTTTTCATGACAAATGACATACACGGCGGGAATATTTACCGGAAGGGCAGAAATGTCAGACTTGATTTTTCCGCGAACCTGAACCCGCTCGGAATGCCGGAGAGCGTAAAAAAGGCAGCAAAGGACGCCGTGGACATAAGCGACCGGTACCCCGACCACTCCTGCGGCGAGCTCCGCGAAAGGCTTGCTTCGCTGTGGCGAGTCAGACAGGATATGATATTCTTCGGAAACGGAGCCGATGATCTTATCTTCCGCATCGTCCGTGCGATAAGACCGAAGCACGCGCTTATCACCGTGCCGACGTTTTCCGAGTACGAGAAAGCCCTTGAAGCTGTGGACTGCAATATCATTAAATACCGGCTCACCGAAAAACACGGCTTTGTTCCTGACGAATACATACTTGACGTGCTCGACGAATACCGCGATGTGCTCGATATGATAATTCTGTGCAGCCCGAACAATCCGACCGGCCGACTTATCGACCGCGGGCTTCTTGACCGGATAAACAAAAAATGCGGCTATGGCATTTATCTTCTGCTTGACGAGTGCTTTGCCGACCTTACGGAGCAGGGGGTCCGATACGATTTCCCGTTTACCGACGTAAGCGAGTTTGATATAGTCCTGCGCGCGTTCACAAAGACTTGGGCAATGGCAGGTCTGCGGCTCGGCTACGCTGTTTTCGGGTCAAAGGATATGTATTACAGCACTCTGGAGCAGGGGCAGTTCTGGAGCGTTTCGGCGGTCGCGCAGGCTGCGGGGCTTGCCGCGCTCGATGAAACGGAGTATGTACGGAAAGCGGTCGCCCTCATCTCCTCCGAGCGTCAGTATCTGTCGGAGGAGCTGAGAAAATTCGGGTTTACGGTCTATCCGTCCGACACGAATTTTATATTGTTCCGATGCGGTATCAGGCTGTATGAATTGCTGCTCGATAAGGGGATACTGATCCGTAACTGCGATAATTTCGACGGGCTCGGAGAGGGATATTTCCGCATAGCCGTGAGGCTCCACGAAGAGAACGAAGCTCTGATAAAGGCGATAGAAAAGGTGACAGAATGGCAAAGAACATAATGCTGCAGGGCACGATGTCGAACGTCGGGAAAAGCCTGCTGACCGCGGCGCTCTGCCGGATATTCAGGCAGGACGGGTATTCGGCGGCACCGTTCAAATCACAGAATATGGCGCTCAATTCGTACATAACCGCCGACGGCTCGGAGATCGGCAGAGCACAGGCGATGCAGGCGGAGGCCGCGGGACTTGAACCGTCGGTGCTGATGAACCCGATACTCCTGAAGCCCACCACGGACGTTGGCTCGCAGGTGATCGTGAACGGCAGAGTGCGCGGAAATATGAAAGCCGCCGAGTATTTCCGGCACAAGAAAGAACTGGTACCGGACATAACGGCGGCGTACAACAAGCTTGCGGAGCGCCACGACATCATCGTCATCGAGGGCGCGGGAAGTGCCGCCGAGCTGAACCTGAAAGCCGACGACATCGTAAATATGGGGCTTGCGAAGCTCGTTGACGCGCCCGTACTGCTGGTCGGAGACATCGACCGCGGAGGCATATTCGCGCAGCTCCTCGGTACGCTCATGCTTATTGAGCAGGACGAGCGCGAGCGGATAAAAGGCCTGATAGTCAACAAATTCCGCGGCGACAAGACGATATTCCGCAGCGGAGTCGACATTCTCGAACAGCGCGGCGGAGTTCCGGTCGCGGGAGTTGTGCCGTACATAAAGTGCGACATCGAGGACGAGGACAGCCTTTCCGACAAGCTCGGGAGCCGCTGCGCAAACGGCATTATCGACATTGCCGTGATACGCCTGCCGCATATCTCGAACTACACGGACTTCGACGTGTTCCTGCAGTACGACGGAGTCTCCGTGCGCTACGTGACGAAATATCCGGAGCTCGGCGAGCCGGATATGATAATTGTTCCCGGCACCAAAAGCACGATAGCGGATATGCGCTGGCTGCGTGAAAGCGGGCTTGAAGCCGCGATAAAAAGAGCCGCCGGAAGGGTGCCTGTGTTCGGCATCTGCGGCGGTTATCAGATGTTGGGCGCAAAAATAGCCGACCCCGGAAATTCCGAGGGCGGCGGTGAGATCGAGGGTATGGGGCTGCTCGAAACCGAGACCGTCTTTGCGGCGGAAAAACACCAGACTCGGACAAGCGGGCGTTTCGCGGAGATCGGCGGTATGCTGTCGGCTCTTTCGGGGCTGAATTTCACCGGCTATGAGATACACATGGGCGAGACCTCCGGCAGCGCCGAAAAGCTCCTCGACTGCGGAGGCGCATATTCCGGCAGCGTTTACGGCTGCTATATCCACGGCATCTTCGACAAGCCGCAGGTGTCGGCGGCTGTCGTCCGCACGCTTTACGAGCGCAGGGGACTGCGCTTTGACGGCGCTTGCATCGACCGCGCGGCGTACAAGGAAAAGCAGTTCGACATACTCGCGGACGGGGTGCGGAAAAACCTCGACATGGAGCTTATTTACAAGATCATCGGTCAGCGCTTATAAAGCGTGTACAGCATAGCGTTCAGTATGGCGGCAGCAACATTGCTTCCGCCTTTTCTTCCTGCCGCGACGATGTACGGCACTCCCGCTGTCATTATCAGTTCCTTTGCTTCAACGACGTTCACGAATCCCACCGGAACTCCGACTATCAGCGCAGGGCGGAATTTATTCTCCGTGATAAGCTCATGCAGCCTTATCAGCGCGGTAGGCGCGTTGCCGACCGCGTAGATGAGCCGGCTGTCCGGGAATTTCTCCGCGGCTTTATCGACAGAAACTACCGCGCGGGTGACTCCGCGCTTTTTTGCTTCCTCGGCGACATCGGGGTCGGACATGAAGCAGCAGACCTCGCAGCCGAGCGCCTTGCACGCGGGCTTGCTTATCCCGGAATATGCCATCTGCGTATCGGTAACTATCACCGCACCCGCTTTCAGAGCGGCAATCCCGAGCTCCGCGGCGTTCTCCGAGAAACGCAGGTTTTCCTTGTAATCAAAGTCTGCGGTAGTATGCACACAGCGCTTCACTATCAGCTTTTCGTGCTCCGAGAACGCCGACATATCGCCTATCTCGCTTTCTATTATCTCCATACTGCGGCGCTCTATATCGGCGGGGAGGATATTCTCAAATGCCATGACAGGTCTCCTTTCCGGTCATTTCCGTATTTTCATGCTCCGGTACGCATACCGCGGCATTATTTGTTCTTCTCCTTTGAACGCTTGTCGTTTATGATATCTGTTTCCTTTGCGTCCATTACTCTCACTCCTCTTTTTCGTCAGACGCGCATGGGCATCATTTTTCGGTTTATATTGATATATTATACCACATACAGAAGAATTTTGCAATGGAACAGAAAACAAAAAAGGCAAAACTGTCCCGGGTAAATATCGGGGACGTAGGCTCCGCGCCGAACGGCTTTTGGCATATCTTTGCGGTACTATTTGACAGCGGGAGAGTTATGTTGTATAATGGAAACGGAAAAACAACAGATCGGTAAACGGTGATGATATGACAAGAATAATGATATGCGACGATGAGCCGAGAATGCTTTCCGATACCGCGGGCATAGCGTCCGGAACGATAACGGACAGCAGCGTCTCGGTGTACAGCAGCGGCAGCGGACTGCTTGCGGCGCTTCGGAACGAGGGCTGCGATATCCTGCTGCTGGATATTGATATGCCCGGTATCAGCGGCCTTGACATTGCGCGGCGGCTTTCGGAGCTGCCGGACAAGCCCCTGCTTGTGTTCGTGACGAGCCACGACGAGCTTGTGTATGACAGCCTGCAATTCCACCCTTTCGGATTTGTCCGCAAGGCATATCTCGAAAAAGAACTGCGCACAGTGCTTGAGGACGCGGCAAAGGAGCTCGGCGGCAGAGACAGGCACTTGCGCTTCCGCTCGTCCGACGGCGACGTAAAGCTGAAACTTGACGAAATACTGTATTTTGAGGCTGACGGGAATTATATAAAGCTGTTCGCGGCTGACGGCGAATACCGTTTCAGAGACACGGTATCTTCACTGGAGAACGCGCTCTCCGGAAGCGGCTTCGTCCGCATACACAAGGGCTTTCTCGTCAATCAATCCGCCGTCAGGATCATAAACGCCGACGAATGTGTGCTCAACGACAGCACAAGGCTTCCGATAGGCAGAAGCTACTCGGAGAACGCACGGAAACAGCTTATGAGGTATATGCTGAAATGAACACAAAGAAACTACAGGCGGAATATGACGCGCTATCCGAAAAGTACAGCAGAGTGCTGAGCGAGAAGGCCGCGGCGGAATATGAGCTTTCGGAGCTGAAAGCAAATACAGAGAATACCGCACGTCAGGACGAAGAGATACGCGGTCTGCACGAAAGCGTCCGCGGCATAAAGCACGATATGAGGAACCACCTCATGGTGATAGCGTCGTACCTGAACGACGGAGATACCGAGGCGGCAAAAGAATATACATCAAAGATACTCGATAAGCTGAACGCTGTGCAAAGCTATGTCGAGACCGGCAATTCGCTGATGAACCATATCCTCAACGAAAAGCTGAACGCGGCGCGCGGAAAGGGAATCGCAGTAAAGGCGGAGATCGAGAACCTGTCATTCGCGGGAATGGAGAGCATCGACTTCTCCGCCCTGCTGTCCAATATGCTCGACAACGCGATAGAAGCGAGCGAAAAGGAAGCTTCACCCGAGATGATCATATCCGTGTCACGGCGCCGCGGCTATGAGGCGATACTTGTGAAGAACAGGATAAGCCGCCCGGTGCTCGCGGACAACCCCGACCTCGCGACCGCCAAGCCTGACAGCTCCGCGCACGGCCTCGGAGTGCGGCAGATACGTTCGATCTGCGAAAAATACGGAGGCCTGTCCGACTTCTGCGAAGAGGGCGGTTATTTCTGCGCCGTGTCGTTTATCCCTGTATGAATGTCGTTTGTCCCTGTCCCTTGCAATTTGTTCCTGCAAGGGATATACTTGTTTAAGGAGGGCAGTTATGATAAATATTGACAATGTCCGCAAGTTCACTCTTTCTGATATCTCCCTGAACGTGCCGGAAGGCGGAATCACCGGGCTGATCGGTGCCTCGGGCGCCGGAAAGACAACGCTGATAAAGCTTGCCTGCGGGCTGCTCGCTCCGGACAGCGGAAATGTGTTCACGCTCGGGAAAGACCCGGTCAGATACCGCGGGAAGTACGGCGCCGACATAAGCGTGTTCATCGCGGGAGTTCCTCTGCTTGACGCGGACAGCACCGTGAAAAGCGGCATTGAGCTCATCGCGGCGATGTACGGGCTGACAGGAGCCGGATTTGCCGCGCGGTATGCGGAGCTGGCGGAAAAGCTCGGGTTTGCGGATTTCGCAGACTGCCGCGTGAGAGACCTCTCTCTCGGGCAGAAGATGCGCGCGGAGCTCGGGGCGGCGCTGATATACGACCCGAAGCTCCTGCTTCTTGACGAGCCGAATATCGGGCTCGACGCGAACGGGAAAGCCGCCTTCCGCGCCATTCTGAAAGAGCGCGCCGCCGCGGGAATGACCGTGCTTCTCACATCTCACGATATGGCAGGTATTTCGGCTCTCTGCTCAAGGATAGCGATACTCGACGCGGGAAAGCTGATATTCTGCGGGAGCCTCGGCAGGCTGCAAAGCCGCTATATGCCGGTAAATACGATGACGATAAGGTTCAACGGCAATATCCCGGATCCCGACGACCTGCCGGTACGGAAATACTCATTCAACGACGGCACGATGACCCTCGAATACGATACAAACCATATAACGGCGGCGGAAATAACCGCGCTGATAATGAGCAGGACAGAGATCGCGGAAATAAGCATACACAAGCCCGATCTTGAGGATATATTGATGCAGATAAGGACAGGTGAAAAAAATGAGCCTCATCGAAGTAAAGAACATCAGCAAGACATTTAAGGTCAGCAAGCGCCGCGGCGGCATACCCGGCATGATAGCGAACCTCGTCGCTCCGAAATACGAAAAGCGCGAAGCCGTGAAGGACATCAGCTTTTCGATAGAACAGGGCGAGACTGTCGGCTTCATCGGACCGAACGGCGCGGGAAAATCCACGACGATAAAAATGCTGTCCGGCATACTCTACCCCGACAGCGGCGAGATCGTCTGCTCCGGAGTCGTTCCGTACAGGCAGCGCAAAAGCTATGTCGGCAGGATAGGCGTTGTATTCGGGCAGAAGTCCCAGCTCCAGTGGGACTTGCCGGTGATCGACAGCTTCGAGCTGCTCAAAGCGATATACCGCATACCCGACGATGTTTACCGCAAAAACCTTGACCGCTTCACGGAAATGCTCGATATGAGCGGCTTCATAAACCAGCCTGTGCGGCAGATCTCCCTCGGTCAGCGTATGCGCTCGGATATCGCGGCGGCGCTGCTCCATTCGCCGGAGATAGTGTTCTTCGACGAGCCGACTATCGGTGTAGATGTTGTCGGAAAGGAAGCGATACGCGGCTTTATCCGTGAGCTGAACGCTCAGGACAACGTGACAATGCTCTTCACCACCCACGATATGCAGGACATAGAAAAGACCTGCAAACGCATCATGATAATCGACAAGGGCAGCAAGGTCTATGACGGCGCGCTGTCGGACATACGCTCACATTACGACTCGACGCGCAGGCTCGAGGTCGAGTTCATGACAGACACCGAAACAGAGCCGATAGACGGTGTCGAGACCGAGGACATAGACGCGCGACATAAGCGCTTCATCTTCGGCAGGGACGTTCACATCAACGATCTTATGAGCCTGCTTCTCAACAAGTACAGCGTCCGCGACATCAATATCTCCGAGCCGGATATCGAGAGCATCATCCGGAAGATATACAACGGGGAGGGAGCCGCATGAGCGCATATCTCGCCTACGCGAAAAAGGCGTTCCTCGGCAGGAGCGCCTACCGCTTCGACCACCTGATGAGCATACTTTCGACCGTCCTGCAATTCTTCATTTTCTATGAGATATACCGTGCTCTGTACGGAGAAGCGGAAACTGTCGACGGCATAACGCTGAAAGCCGTGACGACGAATTTCGTGCTTTCACTGGGGCTCGGAACGATATTCTCGCCGGACGATTATTTCCTGCCGGGCAAGATATGGGACGGCAGCATTTCGACGGAGCTGCTGCGCCCGATAAGCTTCAAGGGCAGAATGGCTGCGGAGAACATCGGCAATTCACTTTTCAATCTGATATTCAAATTTATCCCCGTGCTCGCGGTAGCCCTGTTGACTACCGGTATGAGCGCTCCCGCCGATCTGCCGTGCTTTCTGCTGTTTCTGCTGAGCGCGCTGCTCGGAGCCTCTGTGATGTTCGCTATCAGCTTCGCGGTGCAGATGACCGCGTTCTGGCTTATAAATATCTGGAGTCTTGTCACGATAAAGAACGTGTTCGTAAACGTTCTTTCCGGCTCGATGATACCGCTTTGGTTCATGCCGGACTGGATGCGGGGAGTGCTTGACTTCACGCCGTTCGCGTCCATATATTTCAC
>CAMVBT010000025.1 GCA_947165805.1 uncultured Clostridia bacterium | reverse complement strand
AAGGATAGTCATAGTCTTCAGCTTTTTAAGAAACGCGATGCAGACCCAGTCTATCCCGCCAAACTCGGTATTGATGGGGCTTTCGTTGTTTCTTACGCTGTTTGTCATGTGGCCGACGTTCACGCAGATAAATGACAACGCCTATCAGCCCTACGCGGCGGGAGAGATCCAGATAAACGAGATGCTCGAGCGCTCCGGGGATACGCTGAAGACGTTCATGCTGAAAAACACGTCACGCAGGAATATGCAGTTCTTCCTCGACCTTAAGGGGCAGTCCGTGTATGCCGCGCAGGTGCAGTCCGAAGAGGCCGCCGCCGCGCAGACCACAGCTCCCGAGGATAACGGCAGCGTGATAGACCCCGATTTCATAAAGCCGATAGAGCCCGTGGAAAGCATCGTGAAGGTTCCTGTCGATCTGACGCAGACCGACGATGAGCTGACCGACTACGCGGACCAGCTGGGGCTTGAGGTCGTGATACCCTCATTCATAATCAGCGAGCTGACAAGAGCCTTCCAGATGGGCTTCATGCTGTTCATACCGTTCCTTGTCATAGATATCGTCGTTTCCTCGACGCTCATGGCAATGGGTATGATGATGCTGCCGCCCTCGATGATATCGCTGCCGTTCAAGATCATGCTGTTCGTGCTGGTCGACGGCTGGCAGATGCTCGTCGGCACGCTCGTCAATTCCTTCAATGTTTAGCGGAGCACGGACCCGGGAGGTCGGTATATAAATGTCCGAAGATCTTGTACTTGAAATATTCACCGAGGCTATAATCCTCGCGTTCAAGCTCGCGGTGCCGACGCTTCTCATAGCTATGCTCGTCGGTCTCATAATCGCGATACTGCAGGCGGCGACGCAGGTGCATGAGCAGACGCTCACCTTCGCGCCGAAAGCCATAATCGTAGCGCTCGCGCTCCTTGCTATGGGACCGTGGATGTGCTCGAGCATAATAGATTTCTTCAACCGCATAGTTGAGCTCATGGCGACCACGCCTATTCCGTGATGTTCGTCTGGGAAACACTCTATGGAAATTTCACGGCGTTCATATTCGTGCTGTGCCGGGTGACGGGCATTTTCACGTTCAACCCGATATTTTCACGAAACAATACGCCTGCCAATATAAAAGCCTTCATGTCGGTCGTGCTGGCGGTCATCATGACGGCCTCGATGGGCGGACAGACCGCGGCTCCGGAATTCACGGGAGTCTTAGGCTTTGCGTTCATCGTCATAAAGGAGCTTTTTATCGGAATAGTGTTCGGGTTCTTCACGAACCTGATACTGACGGTGCTTCTGTACGCCGGTGAGATAATGGATACCGAGGTCGGCCTCGGCATGGCGAAGGCTTACGACCCCGCAACGGGTGTCACGATGCCGGTATTCGGCAACTACTACTACTATATGTTCGTGCTGTGCTTCTTCGTCACGGGCAGCCACCTGTCGTATATAAAGCTGTTCAAGCTCTCATACGAGACCATACCGCTGGGGTATGCGTTCACGGACAGCACTATCGACCTGGCGCTCATCATCGTCATGTACATGGGCACGATAATGGAGCTGGCACTGAAATTCGCGATGCCGCTGCTGGCGGCGGAGCTGATAGTCGAGTTCTGCATGGGCATCATAATGAAGGCGGTGCCTACGATACAGATATTCGTACTGAATATCCACCTGAAGCTGATAGTCGGCTTCATAGTAATAATCGCGGCGGCGGGGCCGTACTCGGAGTTCATCGACAAGATGTTCGGGTACCTGTGGACGAACCTTGACGCGGCGGTAAACCATTTCGCTTAGCACAGGATTTCCCGGGTGAGGTGATAGTCGTTGCCGGGAGAGGATAAAACCGAAAAAGCGACGCCTAAAAAGCGCCGCGACGCCAGAGAAAAAGAAGGTCAGGTGCTCCAGAGCAACGAGGTCGTGACCGCGGTCTCGATACTCGGGACGTTCTCGGCGCTCGCCGTACTCAGCTCATATATGTTCGTTCAGCTCACGAGGATAATGCAGGACGGGCTTGAGCAGGTCGGCAATGAGTTTGAGAATGAGTTCAGCACTTTTTCAAATATATTTCTGAATGTTATCAAGCAGGTGGTCATGATAGTGCTGCCGCTGTGCGCGATAATAGGTCTGATCGTGGTCATAACGGTCATGGCGCAGACACGCGGCTTATTCACGATGAAGCCGCTGAAGCCGAAGTTCTCGAAGCTCAACCCGCTGAACGGCATCAAGAAGATGTTCTCGGCGCAGGCGGCGGTGGGCATACTGAAAGGCATGATCGAGCTCTCGGCTATAATCTTCGTGGTCTACGGGCAGATAGAGAGCCGCATGACCGAGATAGTCAGTCTTGTGGACACCGAGCCTGTGTACGCAGTGGCATACATAGCCAACACCATTTTCACGATAGTGATGATACTGTGCATCATATTCGTGTTTGTGGCGGCGGGCGACTACCTTTTCCAGTGGTACCAGTTCGAGAAGAACCTGAAAATGTCGAAGCAGGAAGTCAAGGACGAGTACAAGCAGACCGAAGGTGACCCGCAGATAAAGGGCAAGATAAAGCAGAAGCAGCGTGAAATGGCGCAGCAGCGTATGATGGAGCAGGTACCGAGCTCCGATGTTGTCGTGAGAAACCCTACGCACTACGCTGTGGCGCTGAAATACGATACCGAGACATCGGCGTATATGGCGCCGTTCGTCGTAGCAAAGGGCAAAGATGCCCTTGCTCTCAAGATAATCGAGATAGCCGAGAAAAGCGGCGTCTACATAACGGAGGACCGCCCTCTTGCAAGGGAGCTTTACGAGACTGTCGAGATCGGTCAGGAAATACCGAACTCGCTGTTCAAGGCGGTGGCTGTGGTCATATCCGATATGTTCACCGCCAAGGGCATCAAGTTCGAACCCCCCACACAATAATTGACAATTGATAATTGATAATTGACAATTATGGTGTCGCTTTCAGCGACATATCTGAATCGTGACGAGATCAGGGAGTTACTGCCGCTTTTGTGTAAAACATTATGGGGGCAATAAGGGCTGCGTCCTTAGCTGTTATTAAAAAAACGCCGCCGAAGGCGGCACAACAATTATCAATTATCAATTGTCAATTATCAATTAATAAAGAGGGGAGGCAGGAAGTAAGAGATGGTAAAGAAAATGATGAGCAATGTATTTGCCGTGTTCGTCGTATTTATGATCCTGGCGCTCATCATACCGCTGAACGGCATAATGGGCGGAGCGCTGCTTGATTTTCTGCTCCTTGTGAATATAGGCCTGTCACTGGTGATACTGCTGATGACGATGTATATCAAGGAAGCCCTCGAGTTTTCGATCTTCCCGACGATACTGCTCATCACAACGGTGTTCCGACTGGCGCTGAACGTATCCACCACGCGAGGCATACTCAGCACCGGGCAGGCGGGCTCGGTCATCGCCACATTCGGTCAGTTCGTAATGGGAGGCGACCCGGTAGTCGGATTTATCATTTTTATAATTATATTCCTCGCGAATTTCCTTGTTATAACAAAGGGCTCGGAACGTGTATCCGAAGTCGCTGCGAGATTTACCCTCGACGCTATGCCCGGTAAGCAGATGTCCATAGACGCCGACCTCAATACCGGCGCGATAACCGATGAAGAAGCAAAGATACGCCGCGCGAACGTGCAGCGTGAGGCGGACTTCTTCGGAGCCATGGACGGTGCCACCAAGTTCGTCAAGGGCGACGCGATAATGTCGATAATCACATCGCTGATAAACCTTATCGGCGGTGCTATCATAGGAATAATCGGAGGTGCCGATGTCAGCACCGTTATGAGCACCTACTCGCTGGCGACCGTCGGCGACGGCCTGTGCTCGCAGATACCCTCGCTGCTCATATCCGTGGCGACCGGTATGGTCGTTACCAGAACGGCGAGTGAGGGCAGCTTCAATGAGGACGTAAAGCGCCAGTTCACGAACAACCCGACCGTAATGATAATCACGGGCGCGGTAATGCTTGTGCTGATGCTTGTGCCGGGCTTCCCGAAGCCCATTCTGGCACTGCTGGGCGGAGCTCTCCTGTACGCCGGCATCTATCTGCGGCGTTCGCAGAGCCGCGAGGCTCAGGTCGCCGAGGCAGCCGAGGCTCAGAAGCAGATCGAGGAGGCCAAGGAACAGCGGCCTACCACGGATACGGACTACTACCGCGATATCGACAACGTATTCAAGCTGCTCAATGTCGAGCAGGTGGAAATGGAATTCGGTTACTCGCTGCTGCACCTTGTCGATGAGCGCAGCGGCGGAAACTTCATCGAGCGCGTTGTGCTGTTCAGAAAGCAGTTCGCGCTGGATATGGGCATGGTAATACCGTCCGTGCGTATGCGCGATAACCCCGATATCAACCCGAACCAGTACATAATCAAGATCAAGGGCGAGGAGGTCGCGAGAGGCGAGATACTCGTCGATCATTACCTCGCGCTCGACAACGGCGACGTTTCGATGCCCGTGGACGGTATCGACACCATAGAGCCCGCCTTCGGAATACCCGCCCGCTGGATAAGCGAGGACAAGAAGGTCGCCGCGGACGTCGCCGGCTATACGCTGATAGACCCCGTTTCGGTAATGATAACCCACCTGTCCGAGGTCATCAAGCAGCACTGCAGCGAGATACTCACCCGTCAGGACGTCAAGACCATGGTGGAGAACATCAAGAAGACCAACGCCACTATCGTCGAGGACCTTGTCCCGAACGTCATTTCCTACGGTTATCTCCAGAAGGTGCTCTCCATGCTGCTGCGTGAGGGCGTTCCGATAAGAGATATGGAAACGATACTCGAAACCCTCAGCGACCACCTGACCACAATGAAGGACATAGATATCACCGTGGAGTATGTGAGACAGGCACTCAGGCGCACGATCACGAGGCGCTTCGCCGAGGCGAACTCTCTGCGCGTGATAACCATAGACCCGAGAATAGAGGATATGATCGTGGCAAGTGTGAAGAAGTCCGACCAGGGCAGCTACCTGTCCATGGACCCCGACACTATCCAGCGCATCGTCGCGAAGACTACGGACGAGGTGAACAAGATAAAGGACGTTATACCGAATGTGATAATACTTACCTCGCCCATTGTAAGAGTATATTTCAAGAAGCTGATAGACCAGTTCCTCCAGAACATAACGGTGCTTTCGTACAGCGAGATAGACAGTACGACGCAGATACAGTCTGTGGGGAGCATATCACTGTAACTGCGGCATGAGGCCGCGGCATTATCCAAGGAGGGGGGCGGACGCAGTTGGCGGATTATGATGTATTGCAGGCTATACGCGAATATCGTGAGACGCAGGATATCAATTTACGCAACGATATCGTTCTGCGTTACCTCGACCTTGTGCGTATGCTCGCCATGTCGCTTCGCAACATCTACATAAAGTACGCGTCGCCCGACGACGTGGTGAATGAAGGCGTGATAGCGCTGATATCGGCGATAGATACCTTCGATTTTGACAGGGGCGTCAAGTTCGAGACCTACGCGAATATAAAGATCAAGGGCGCTATCGTTGATTTCGTCCGCAAGCAGGACTGGATACCGCGTCAGGTGCGCACCTTCGGCAGAGAGCTGGACGCCGCGTACAATGAGCTTTTCACGAAGCTCGGGCGGCACCCGAAGAACTCGGAGCTCGCGGAGCACATGGGGCTTTCGCGGGATATGCTGGAAAAGCGCATGGCGGAGTCCGCCGGAGCGGTGACGCTGTCCTTCGAGGAGCTGCTGTATGAGGACAATTTCGACATTATGGAGTCCGAGGACGCCGCAGACGCGGCAATGTACCGCGCGGAGCAGAAAAAAGTCATAACGGAAGCGATAAACGATCTCAGCGACCGCGCAAAGCAGGTAATAACGCTCTACTACTACGAACAGCTGAAATTCAGCGAGATAGCCCGCGTGCTTGGTCTTACCGAGTCCCGCGTCAGCCAGATACACTCAAAGGCGATACTGTTCTTAAAGCACCAGCTCGCCGACTACATGAGAAAATAATTAAGGCGAAGGATCTGAAACTGACGGGAACCGACAATACCTGCCGTATTTGTACAACTCTTCAAAAGAGCTACTGAACTATCCGCTTCGTCACGATTCAGATAAGTCCGCGAAGCGGACACAACAATTATCAATTATCAATTGTCAATTATCAATTATCAATTAAATAAGGGAGGGGTACTGTGTTAAGAGGATTTTACAATGCCGCGCAGGGCATGATAGTCAAGCAGAGACAGCTCGACGCGATAGGCAATAACATCGTAAACGTCAACACCTCCGGCTACCGCAAGGACGAGATAGTCACGAATACATTTATGGACGAGCTGATACTCGTCAACGGACGGCGCGAGACATCGGGGCATTTCCTCCAGACATACGCCGATATATCCAAGACCAATCTTGAGCAGAGCAACTTCACATACACCGAGAGCAATTTCGACGTTGCGATATACGGCAACGTGTACTTCAATATCCGCGACAAGGCCGGCAATGTCTACCAGACCCGCAACGGTCAGTGGGAGCTCGACGGTGACGGATATCTGATACTCGGCAAGGCAGGCAGGGTGCAGGGCAGGAACGGCGATATCTTCCTCGGGGTCGATGACTTCGAGATAAACAACGACGGTGTGATAAGCATAAACGGCGAGGTCGTCGATACGTTGCTGCTCACATATATCCCGCCCGACGCGGACGTCGACAAGATCGGCAACGACCTGATGCTCTACGAGGGAGGCGAGCAGCTCCCCGAGGGCGAGTTCTTCGACGTGATACAGGGCGCGTGGGAGCACTCGAACGTTGACGGCAACAAGGAGATAACCCAGCTCATGGAGGCGCACCGCCTTTATGAGGCAAACAGCAAGATATTAAAGGCACTCGATCAGATAAACAGCAAGGCTGTCGATATCGCTTCGGTATCGTAAGCGGTGAGCGGCTTCAACGCCGTAAGAGCGAGGTAGATATATGAATATATCGTTTTATACCGGTGCGTCGGGAATGATCGCACAGCAGGAAGGCATGAACATATACTCGCATAACATTGCGAATGTCAATACCGTCGGCTTCAAGTCGCTGCGGCCGAGCTTCGCGGACTGCGTCTATACGGTGCAGCGCGCGACCGAGGAGGAGTGGCAGACCGGACACGGTCAGTACATAATGAAGACCGACTTCATGTGGGAGCAGGGTATGTTCTATATGAGCGACCAGCCCCTCGATTATGCCATACCCAACGACAATTTCTTCATGGTACGCGACGAGCGCGGCAGGGAATACCTGACCCGCGACGGCTCGTTCCAGATATCCCATATCAACAACGATCACTGGGAGCTCGTGACGGCGCGCGGCGAGTTCGTGCTCGACAATGAGAAGAACCATATCGTCGTGCCGTTCGTTGAGGAGGAAAGACCGGTCATGGACGAGGACGGTAACATAACCGGCACCGAGCGTTATATGACCACCAAGATAGATTATGACGCCCTAACGGCGCAGATCGGGATATTCGCGGTAGACAACAACTGGGGACTCGATCAGAACGAGGATAACCACTTCGCCGTAACACCGCGCTCCGGCGAGCCCGTGGTCGCCGAGGACAGAGAGCTGATACGCGAGGCTCTGGAGATGTCAACGGTCGATCTCGCGTCGGAAATGGTGCATCTCATCGAAACACAGCGTTCGTATCAGTTCAGCGCGCGTGTCGTAACGACTTCGGACGAGATGATGAACATAGCCAACAACCTGAGAGGCTGATAACTACGTTATTTATTTGAAAGGAAATATACAGATATGAGTATCGGAAAATACGAAGACCTCAACGATATGCAGATCGACGTTCTCCGTGAAGTCGGCAACATAGGTTCGGGAAATGCCACGACAGCACTCTCGTCCATGGTGGGAAAGATGATAGATATTGAGGTGCCGAGAGTCGAGGTGCTCGATTTCAACGACGCGATAAACGCGGTCGGCGGTCCCGAGAAGGTCATCGCGGGTATCCTCATCAGAATAAACGGCGATATCGAGGGCATGATAATGTTCCTGTTCGAGCAGAACCTTATCGCGCTGATAGAAGAAACATTTTTCGGTCAGGCTCCGAAGGATATCTTCTCACTTTCGGAGGCGGAGAATTCCGCTCTCAACGAAATGGGCAACATCATGGCGGGCTCTTATGTAAACGCTATCGCACAGCTCGCGGGAATGACCATAGACATCGAGGTGCCGGTCATGACCGTTGATATGCTCGGAGCGATAATGAGCGTTCCCGCGATAGAGATGGGCGAAATGGGCGACAAGCTGCTGTTCATCGACAACAATATGATAATAGACAAGACAAGCATACAGTCAAAGATGCTCCTTCTTCCTACTATCGACTCGCTCGATCACCTGCTTGAAAGGCTGGGGGTTGCGTAATGGGGCAGAAGCTGATAATAGGCATATCGGACTGGAAGGTCGGACGGGGCGACGATATACTCGTCACCTACGCGCTCGGTTCATGCATAGGCACCTGTATATATGACAGGACGACGGGCATATCGGGGCTTTCACATATTATGCTCCCCGACAGCACCGCTATCATAGACGGACATACGACGAGAATGAAGTTCGCCGACACAGCTCTGCCGGATATGGTGGAGAGAATGAGAGCCATGGGCGCGAACCCCGCCTCGATGAAAGCAAAGATCGCGGGCGGCGCGGTAATGTTCCAGACCACAAATTCCAAGTTCAATATAGGGCAGCGCAATATCGAGGCTGTCAAGGAGACGCTACGCAAGCTGCGCATACCGATAATAGCGGAGGACACGGGTCTTAATTACGGACGCACGATGACCTTCTGGGCGCAGAGCGGCGATGTCGAGATAAGCTCTACAGTCATGGGCAAGAAGAAGCTGTGATCCTGCGACGCAAGACCGGAGGAACTGTATGGAAGAAGATCTGAAAAAGCTCGACGATCTCTTCGACAGTATTCTCGAGGAGATAATTCACCCCGAAAAGGCAGGCACGTTCCGCAACCCGTTCATCGAGGAGAGCAGCAGCAGGATATCGGGACTCGCGGAGTCCATGATACTCATTTCCGTCAGGATCTCGCCGGACAATATGCAGGCGGTCTGTACGGTATCGTCCGGTTCCGAGGATCACAAGCCGTTCACAGCGAACGACATAATGCGTGAGGCTTCGTCCGCCGGAGTATTCTGCGGCATCGACGAGGCGGCGGTGAACAGGATCGCGGACGAGGATATCGTCAATACGCCGGTGGTCATAGCCAGAGGAACACCGCCGATAAACGGCACCGACGGCTACCTGAAGATGAAGGTCAATGCTTCCGCCGAAAACGGTACAAACATCGGGGCTGATACCGAGGTCTGTCATGTGATAATGCCGAAGCCCGGCAGGGACGGCATGGACGTGCGCGGCAGAGTGCTTCCCGCGGCACCGGGCAAGGAGGCTGTCTTCGAGACCGGAGAGGGCATATATAAGCGCGGCAGCCGCTTCTATTCGGAATGTATGGGGCGTTTTGTGCTGCGTGACGGGAAATACTGCGTCATCAATGAAAAGGTGTTCGACAACAACATAGAGCACAGCATGGGTGTCGTGGAGTTTGAGGGCTCGATAGTCGTGAACGGCGACGTCCAAAGCAGGAGCGTTATCCGCGCGGGCGGCAGTGTCACCGTACACGGAAAGGTCATCTCGGCAGTCATCGAGGCCGGCCGCAACGTGATAATAGACGGCAAGACCGAGGATACATCGGTCTCCGCCGCTGAAGGCACGATCAGGGGGAAGGAATTCTACGCCAGCACCCTTGTCGCCGGAGAACGTATAATCGGCGATATAATCGAGGGCTGCACGGTGAAATGCGTATACGGCATAGATTGCCTTACCGGAGCGGGACGCATTACCGGCGGCGAGGTGATGTGCACCGGTAATATCAACTGCCTGCTCGTGGGCAACCGCGACCGCCTTGAGACGCGCGTTGTAATGGGCAGTCACGACGAATACAGCAAAGAGGCCGAAACGCTCGAGAACAGCTTAAGACGGCTCGACAGAGAGCTGTCCAAGATAATGCATCAGGTCAGCGAGATAAGAGAACGTGAGAAGGAAGGCACCGCCACGCTCGAGGACGAGAGCTTCCTTGAAGCCGCCCTGCGCATACGCAGTCAAAAGGTTGCCGACAAGGGGCCGCTGGTCGAGCGCCTGAAAAAAGTCAGGGAGATCATAAATATCGCAGTCGGCGCCACGCTGCGCGCCAAGACTATGGTTTACGGCGGCACGGTGTTGGAAATAGGCGGGTTTACGCAGATAATCCATACCGACAGACCTCACCCGACTATCAAGTCAAACGGCAGTGCAATAGTTATTCTGTAAAATATACAAAAAGCGTTTCCGGAAGGGAACGCTTTTTTGTCTGAAATGTAAAAAGAAGCAGCCTCTTTTTAAAAATGCTAAAGTTTTTCCTGTCCCGGACGATATTATGATAAAGAGTCATTGATGACGGCATAAAATAATAACGGAAGGACGATGAGAGCGATGATCAATAACATAGGCGGTTACGGCAAGGTCGGTTCGGCACAGGCGGTAGGCACCGGTAAAAAGGGCGAACTGTGGCGCGGCGAGATCGGCGACAGAAAACAGGGCTCCGATGAGGTCGCGGGAAATTACGACAAGGCAGAGTTCTCGTCGTTCATCGAAGACCCGCAGCAGGATCGGGTCGACGGCGGTATGCGCATAGGCGCGGCGTCGGAAAAGGCTCCGAAGCTCAGCGAGACCGCGCAGAAATATCTGGATAACCTGAAAAAGAAGTACGGCAACGTTGATTTCATCATCGCCGACTATAAGACGGACGCGGAGGCGGACGCGCTTCTCGCGACCGGCAAGGGTCAGTACAACGCGGTCATCACTCCCGCGCTGCTCGAGAGAATGGCGGCGGACGAGGAAACGGCTGCGAAGTATGAGGGCCTTATAGATCAGAGCATTGAAAGTATCGACGCCGTGAAGAAGGATCTCGGTGAGGACGCCGATATGGTCGATAAGTTCGGTACCACTATCGACGCGGACGGCAATCTTACACTGCGGGCGAAGCTCATGGAGGGTCTGTTTGCCGACGACGGCAGCGACACCATAAAGGCGACAAGCGTGGAGGAGATGCTCGAAAAACTCAAAGCTGCGCGCGACGCTCAGGCAGAGAAGCTTGCGGAGCTGCGCGAGAAGAAGCTCGAAGAGCTCGCAGATATCGGCGAGGAAGTCGATGAGACGGAATCGGCCTCTCCCGAGGAGATCGGCGACATGAAGGACATGGAGGCCGATATAGTCGCGAAGCTGCTTGCCGAGCGTACAGACAACAAACAGTCCGAGCTTGACATACTGCTCGGCAATGACGCCGAGGACGGACGCCGCTTCAACGCGAGCGTCTGATCGAAATTGCTTGTTGGTTTGGATAATTATATATCTGAAAAGGGGAGCGTGCTTCGGTGCGCCCCCTTTTCTCATTTACAAGAAAAGTCCCGGAAAAAGACTTGAAAAAAGCAAAGATTAGTGATATAATAAAAAGTTGAAATAATGAATAGTGAATGGTGAATAGTGAATAGTGAATAATTGAGGTGTCCGCTTCGCGGGCGATTTTAATTTTTTATTCACTTCTGTTCCTGCCCGCGAAGCGGGCTTTTTAAAAATTCGCCGAAGGCGATACCATAACTGTTCACTATTCACTATTCATTATTCACTATTCAATTTTTCTGAGGTTTTTATGTATAAATGGCAGATAAATGAACCCGATGCGTCAGCCGTTGACGCGCTGCGGAGGGACACGGGGCTTCCGCCGCTGATATGCCGCATACTCGTTTCACGCGGGATAGCGGACAAGGAAGCTGCGGACGTGTTCTTCAACGGCACAGCGCTCTCCGACCCGCTGACGATAAAGGATATGGACAAGGCAGCGTCGGCGCTGGCGCAGGCGATAGAGGACGGGACACGGATAACAGTGTTCGGGGATTATGACTGCGACGGCGTGACATCGACATATATGCTTGTGAATTACTTACAGGCCTGCGGAGCCGACGTTGACTGGTATATCCCGACGCGCGACGAGGGCTACGGACTCGATATCCCGGCGATAGACCTGCTGAAAAAGCGCGGCACCGAGATGATAGTCACGGTGGATACGGGCATGTCGGCGGCTACGGAGGCGCGCTACATAAAGGAACAGAGCATGACGCTGATAATCACAGACCACCATCAGGTGCCGGAGGAAATGCCCGACGCGATAGCCGTTGTCGATCCGCACAGACCCGACGATACATCGCCGTACAAGGAGTTCGCGGGGTGCGGAGTGGCTCTGAAGCTGCTCATGGCGCTTGAGACCCTTACCGGCGGCAGCGCGGACAGCATATTCACGCAGTACGCGGATATGGCGGCGCTCGGAACTATCGCGGACGTCGTGGATATCGGCGGCGAGAACCGCGTCATAGTGCGCGAGGGGCTGCGGCTCATGGAGAATACCGAGAATATGGGTCTCAACCGCCTGCTGCTGATGAGCGGCTGGGAGGAGGGCACGGAGATAACGTCGTCCTTCATCGGTTACAAGATAAGCCCGAAAATAAACGCCGCCGGCAGGATAGATACCCCCGCCGCGGCTATGGAGACACTTCTCGCGGAGACAATGAACACCGCTACCGCGAACGCCCTTGCGCTCTGCGAGCTGAACACCCGCCGCAAGGAGCTGGGCGAAGCGATAGCCGCGCAGATAGACGAGCAGATAAGCCGCGACCCCGGCCTGCTCGACCGCAGGCTGCTGATAGTCAGCGGCGACGGCTGGCAGCACGGAGTCATAGGTCTTGCCAGCGGCGAGCTGCTGAAAAAGTACGGAAAACCGAATATAGTCATCACCCGCGAGGGCGATACCGCACGCGGCAGCGCCCGCAGCGTTGACGGGCTGAATATGTTCGAGATGCTCGAAAGCTGCTCCGGACTGCTGCTCCGGCACGGCGGGCATCCGCGCGCCGCGGGTCTCACCGTGGAAACGGACAGGCTCGGCGAGTTCATCGAGGCGGCTCACGCCTACTGCGCCGAGCGCATAACAGGCACCTGCTGCAACACGCTGACAGCCGATCTCGAAGCGTCGCCCGAGGACATAGATATCGCGGCTATCGAGCCGATAGCGAACCTTGAGCCTTTCGGCGAGGGCAACCGGGAGCCCCTGTTCCTGCTGCGCGGCTGTGTCATACGGTCGAAGAAGGCGGTCAAGGAGGGCAGGAGCACCTCATTCGGAGTGAGCTTCGGCGGGAAGGAGCTCCGCGCGGTGTACTCGGGCATGGCGTTCGATGCCTTCCCCTACGCCGAGGGCGACACCGTTGATATGATAGTTACGCTGATGATAAACGAGTTCCGCGGTGAGCGCAGTATTTCGGCGTTCGTGCGGGATATGCGGTATGAGGGCTTCCGGCAGGAGCGCTACCTTGCCGCGAAGACAGCCTACGAGGACTACCGCTGCGGCAGGGTCGATCCGAAGCTGCTCGTCAGAATGATACCCACCGACGCCGAGCGCAGACAGGTCTACGATATACTGCGCACCACCCGTTCGCTCTCAAAGGCCGAGATAACCGCTGACCGCGCAGACATAAACTGCTGCAAGTTCGGTATAATACTCGATATTTTCGAGGAGTTCGGCATCGCGCGCCGAGATATCGCCAAGGATACCGTCGGGCTTCTTCCGGTCCGCGCGAAGGTCGATCTCGAGACTTCACGCGTGCTCGAACGGCTGCGCAATCCGAAGGGCTGAACGCCCTGCCGGGAACACAATTTTATGAATTTTCATCCCGGGTATTGCAATTTGTGAAAAACTATGATATAATATTAAGGAAATAAATATTGGAGGTTGATTATAATGAAGCACATCAAGACGATCAACAAGGCTAACTTAAAGGAAACAGCGGCAAAGGGCGGCTGCGGCAAGTGCCAGACTTCCTGCCAGTCCGCTTGCAAGACCTCCTGCACAATAGCTAACCAGCAGTGCGAGGCCAACAAGTAAGTTATTCTTTGAGTATGCGGGTAACGGGCGGCTGAATAAGCTGCCCTGTACTTTTTAAAGGAGTTATTATGACGAATACCATACATAGATTCAGACAGGGCGGGGAAAATATAGTCCTCGACGTAAACAGCGGCGGAGTACACATAGTAGACGATATAGTCTATGATATGACAGGATATCTTGAGCCCCCGCTGTCGGAAGAAATGCCCGCGGAGCTTACAGCAAAAATGAGCGCCTACTCCGAGAGCGAGCTCCGGGAGTGCTACGCCGAGATATATGAGCTCTATAAGGACGGCATACTCTACAGCGCCGACGAGTACAGAAAATACGCCGACATCGCTGTAAAGGCGCCGATAAAGGCGATGTGCCTGCACGTTTCCCACGACTGCAACCTGCGCTGTAAATACTGCTTTGCCGCAACCGGTGACTTCGGAACGGGCAGGAAGATAGTGACCCCCGAGAGCCAGCGGGAAGCGAGACTACGCCCGAACGGGCGAGCCGCAGGCCGGCA
>CAMVBT010000024.1 GCA_947165805.1 uncultured Clostridia bacterium | reverse complement strand
GTCAAGAGTCCTGCCCACGGTCGAGTAGCGCGTGTAGCTCTCGACCTTCATTATCTGCGAATGTCCGCCCGACGCCGCAAGGCAGATGTACGGCGGCTCCAGCTCCGGGTGTGCGATGTAGTTCGCCGCTATGTGACCCTTGATGTGATGCACCGGTATCAGGGGTTTTCCCGCCGCGAACGCAAGTCCCTTTGCGAAATTCACGCCCACAAGCAGAGCCCCGATAAGCCCCGGCGCGTAAGTCACAGCCACGGCATCGATCTCCGCGAGTGTGAGCCCGGCCTGCGTCAGAGCCTCGTCCGTCACGCCGACTATGCTCTCGCAGTGGCGGCGGGAGGCTATCTCCGGCACGACTCCGCCGTAGAGCTTGTGCTCCTCGACCTGTGTGGCTATTATGTTTGAGAGTATTTTCCGCCCGTCCTCGACCACCGCAGAAGCGGTCTCGTCGCACGAGCTTTCGATCGCAAGTATTTTCATTCTTATTTCCCTGTTATCTTATTTTCTGCTCGGCTATCCAGTCGAGGAGGCTCAGCGCGAGCATCTGCTGGACGCGGGTCATGCCGTTCACCTTCATTGCCGCGACACGTCCGACGTTGCCGACCTGTTCTATATTCTCCGTACCGAGCAGCAGCTTGTCCGGAGTCGTTTTCAGCACCGCGCATATCTTCATCAGAACATCTATGCTCGGCACCGACACCGCACGCTCGATCCCCGACAGATATTTCCCGCTGAGGCCTGCCTTTTCGCTCACCTCGGTCTGCGTAAGTTTCAGTTCCTTACGGCGCGCAGCTATCCTTTTTCCGAGTTCTTTGTAGTCTACATACATCACAAATCCACCGATCTTAAAGTCGGAATTCGACTTATAGTATCACTTTTCGATTTTTTACGACTTATAGTTCTATAATTATTCAACTTATAGTATCACAGTGCAGCCCCGGCCGCCATTATTCGATATTCTGTATCTGCTCGCGTATCTTCTCGATCTCGCTCTTCATATCGACCACAAGCTTTGTGATGCGCACTTCCTGCGCCTTCGAGCCGGTGGTGTTCACCTCGCGGTTCATCTCCTGCACGATGAAGTCGAGCTTTCTGCCTATGGGCTCATCGGCGAGCATCATATCACGGAACTGCACAAAGTGACTTTTCAGTCTGACGGTCTCCTCGTCCACGGCGACCTTCTCGGCGAACAGACCCGCTTCAAGCAGTATGCGCTGCTCGTCGATCTGTTTGTTCTCGAGTATCTCGCTCATCTTCGCGAACAGGCGCTCACGGTAAGCGGCAACGGTCTCCGGCGCGAACTGGCATACCTGCTCGGTCATCTTTTCGACGTTCGCCAGCTTTTCGAGGATATCCTCCTTCATCTTCGCGCCCTCTGCCTCGCGCATGGAAACGAAGCGTTCAAGAGCAGCCTCGGCTGTCTCCTTCACAGCCTCCCATATCTTGTCCTCGTCCGCCTCCGCGCGCACGACGTTGAACGCGTCCTGCATACGGAATATCGTGGACACCGAGAGGTCGTCGGTCAGCGAATACTTCTGACCCGCGGCGCGCAGAACTTCGAGGTAGTTCTGCACCACGCCGTCATTCAGCGATACCTGTGTTTCGTTGGCGGTGATGTTGTAGATAGAGAGCGAGACCTCGACCTTGCCGCGGCTCATCTTGCTCTTCACCAGAGTTTTCAGCTTTTCCTCAAGGTAGTTGTACGCTCTCGGGAGCTTGGCGTTGAACTCATAGTAGCGCGAATTCACCGAGCGTATCTCAACGAGGTATTCCCTTCCGTCGATTATTCTGTGGTCTCTTCCGAAACCTGTCATACTTCTTATCATATCGAAACTCCTTTTTATCAATGCAGAATGCAGAATGCAAAATGCAAAATTATTGTATCGCCTCGCGATATATTCAGATATGCCGCCGCAGGCGGCAACCACAATTATTCACTATTCACTATTCATTATTCACTCTTTCTCACCTTCCGAGGTAGTCTATCTCGTTGTCGAGGTCGGTGAGTTCGCCGATCACCGGGACATGGTATTCGGCGGTTATGTCGTCTGCCGAGGTTATGGTATTGTCGAGTCTCCAGATCACTATGATGCCCGCCGCCGACATTAAAAATCCAAGCACCGCTCCGACTGTCATGAACAGCATCTCGTCCGGGTAAGCCGGATACTGCGGCTCGACGGGGCGTGAAACGATCTTCACCTGCGCACCCGCGTCGTAATCGTTGAGAACTTTCTGAGTTAACGAAAGGTAAAGCTCCGCGATCTTCAGTGCTTCGGAGGACGTCGGACGGTCAAAGGACGCCTTGATTATCTGCGTGCCGTTCTTCTGCTCCAGCGAGATCATCTCGTCAAACTCCGCGTACGAAAACACCGTCCGAAGGTTATCGTTCACCGCGTCATACATCCGCGGGCTCTTGAACAGCAGTGCCGCCATAGCCGCTTTGTCGGTCGAAGATGTGCCGTCTGTGCTTTCTATATATATCTCGCCCTCGGCAATGAAGTGCTTTTTCAGCCCGTACCCGGCAAGGATATATCCCGATATCGCCATCATTATTGTCACCACGACAGCGACGCGCCAATTGTTAGCTATCGTGTTCATCAGCCTTTTCAGGCCTTTTTTCTTTTTCGTTTATCTCATCTCCTGTCCGGCTGTGAATTTTTGCTCACAGCGGTTTCTTCGCTATCTTTGCCGAGACCCTCGGATACTGCGGAGGTGTCTGCGCTGTCTTTCTTATTATAATAAGGGAGCGCTTGTCTCCACCCGGCAGCTCATAGCGTTTTATATCCTCTATCTCGCCGCCGAGAGTTTTAACAGAGTTTTCCGCGTTTTCTGTCTCGTCCTTCTCGCCTTTTAGCGCGAGGAACACTCCCCCGACCTTCACGAACGGCAGGCAGTATTCGCACAGCACATTCAGCTGCGCCACAGCTCTTGCCGCCGCGAGCCCGTATTTTTCGCGGTATTTTGTGTTCCGTCCGAGCTCCTCGCCCCGGGCGTGCACTGTCTCACAGCTTAATCCCAGCAGCTTGCAGGCGCTTTCGAGGTACGCTATGCGCTTATTTCCGCTGTCCAGCATCGTGAAGTCCAGATCGTCCCTGTATATCTTCATCGGCAGCGACGGGAACCCCGCTCCCGCCCCCACGTCGATGCATTTTGTTCCACGTGGAACATTTACCATGGTAAGGGGCAGTATGCAGTCGATGTAATGCTTCTCGATTATCTCCGCGGGCTCGGTTATGCGGGTCAGATTTGTGTGCTTGTTGTACTCGACCATGTAGTCGGCAAGTGTTTTCAGCTTTTCGGCCTGCTCCGGAGTTATCGTTATGCCCGCGCGTTCAAATTCAGCGATCATTCGTATGTCCTCCGTTCTTCCCCGCCAGCCATATCAGCAGCACGGAAACGTCCGCCGGGTTCACGCCCGATATGCGGCTTGCCTGTCCGATGTTCAGGGGCTTGTGCGCGTTGAGCTTTTCCTGTGCTTCGAGGCGCAGGCCCTTGATCTCAGTGTAATCAATATCTGTCGGAAGGAGCTTCTTTTCGAGCTTCCTCATATCTTCAATTTTTTCGAGCTGGGTCTTGATGTAGCCCTCGTACTTGATGTTGACCTGGAGCTTTTCGGCAAGGTCGGCGCGTATATGCGGGTCGTCCGGGTCGAAGCGGATAAGGTCAAAGTAGGATATCTGCGGACGCCGCAGTAACTCGATGAACTTCACGCCCTGATCTATCGGAGAGGTACCACGTTCTTCGAGCATGGCGTTGAGCTCCGGGGACGGGCGGACGGTAGCTTTTTTTATTCTCGCTGTCTCGTCGTCTACGATGCGTTTCATTTCGAGAAATGCCTCATACCGTTCGTCGCTTATCAGACCTATCGAGTGTCCGAGCTCCGTCAGTCTGTCGGGGGCGTTGTCCTGTCTGATTATCAGTCTGTACTCGCTGCGGGAGGTCATCATTCTGTACGGCTCGTCACAGCCCTTAGTCACAAGGTCATCAATTAGAGTACCGATATATGAGTTCGATCGGTCGAGAATGAAAGGCTCCTTCCCCGCTATCTTGCGCGCGGCATTTATTCCCGCAACAAGTCCCTGCGCAGCCGCTTCCTCATAGCCCGAAGTCGAGTTGAACTGTCCCGCGCCGTACAATCCCCCGATCTTTTTGGTCTCCAGTGTTGCGTACAGCTCCAGCGGATCGCAGCAGTCATATTCTATCGCATACGCAGGGCGCATGATCTCCACATTTTCAAGTCCTCGTATAGTACGCAAAAATTCGAGCTGCACGTCCTCGGGCAGAGATGTGGACATTCCCTGCAAATAATATTCTTCACAGTCGAGGCCCATAGGCTCGACGAAAAGCTGGTGGCGCTCCTTGTCCTTGAAGCGCATCAGCTTTGTTTCGATACTCGGGCAGTACCGCGGCCCGGTGCCGGTGATCTTTCCACCGTACAGCGCCGACCTTCCGATATTGTCGAGAATTATTTTATGAGTTCGTTCGTTTGTGTAGGTCACATAGCACTTGACCTTGTTTTCAAGCGGGAGTTTATTGTCAAAGGAGAACGGAGTGATAAATTCGTCGCCGTCCTGCTCCTCCATAACGGAGAAATCTATCGAGCGTCTGTGCACGCGTGCGGGAGTCCCGGTCTTGAATCTTCTGATCGAAATTCCCAGCGACCGCAGATTTTCTGTAAGCTCGGTCGAGGGATTTACATTATCGGGGCCGCTATTGTAAGACTGGTCGCCGATATAGATTTCACCGCCGAGATACGTCCCGGTAGTAACGATGACGGCCTTTGCAGCGCAGAAAGCCCCGAGCTTCGTCTTAACTCCGGTTACTTTCCCGTTTTCAGTGCATACGTCGGTCACCTCTGCCTGTTTTATATCGAGCAGCGGTTCACATTCGAGGGTATGTTTCATATAGCAGTGATATTTCACCCTGTCGGACTGGACACGCAGCGAATGAACAGCGGGACCCTTCCCCCTGTTCAGTATGCGCGACTGTATAAAGGTCGCGTCCGCAGCCCTACCCATTTCGCCCCCGAGAGCGTCAATTTCGCTGACAAGCTGCCCCTTCGCCGAACCGCCTATACACGGGTTGCACGGCATATTCGCAATTGTGTCCAGCGACAACACGAAAACTACAGTCCTCATTCCGAGCCTCGCCGCCGCAAGCGCCGCTTCGCACCCCGCGTGTCCCGCGCCTATTACAGCTACATCATATTCTCCTATACTATATATTGTAATACACCCTCTTGTCTTACACATTATGTAATGTTCCACGTGGAACATTGAGTAGTCGCTTGCGCTCGAGTGGTCGAGGCGCTCGAGAACGGGAATAAGAAGTCGCTGCGCTTGAGTGGTCGCTTGCGCTCGAGTGCCTCCGGCGGCCAGCCCTTTTAAAAAAGGGCCGGCTCCTAAAACAAAGCGCTTCGCCTTGCAGATTCGTTAAGTAGTACGATTAATAAAGCATCTGCTTTTTAGTTGTTCTTTATGAGTTCTTTTCCTTATAAGTTATATTAGTTCATCTTTGTGAATTTCATTCCAAGCTCGGTAAGCTCGCTGACCTTCTCCGGAGGTATCGCCTGCCCGCCGCCGAGAAGCCTCGTTATAAACGTCATCTTCGCAACGTGCTCCAGAACTTCCATACGATAATAAGCCTCCGTAAGATCGGCACCGACCGTCAGAGCCCCGTGATTCGCAAGCAGCACAGCATTGTGCTCCCTGATAAGCGGCGCAATGACCTCGGGAACATCGTCCGAGCCCGGCGTCGCGTAAGGCGCAACAAGCACAGGCCCCAGCAGCATAACAGCCTCGGTGAGTATATCATTGTCTATCGGAATGTTCGCAGCCGCAAAAGCAGTCGCGAACGGCGGGTGCGCATGAACGACAGCCCCGATATCCGGACGTACACTATAACAGCGCAGATGCATTTTGATCTCCGATGACGGTCTTATCAGATAATTCTTCGGATCGTAATTTATGTCATTAAATATCTCAAGTATCGAATTGCGTTCACAGCGCCCCGGTATCATGTCTCCCTTGCTTACACCCGTCGGAGTCGTCAGTATTGTATCGTTGTCATACTTTACTGAAATATTTCCGTCGTTGCCTGCAACAAAACCGAGCTTCCACAGTCTCTTGCCAATCTCGCAGATCTTTTGTTTAAGCTCGTATATTTCATCTTCTCTTTTCTCTAATTCCTCTCTTATCGGTTCCATTTCCTTTTCTCTTCTTTTTGCATTCGCAATATCTTCTTCGTATTTTCTTAAATTTTCTATCTGCTGTGCCGTCAGATTTTCAGCCATGATTTTTTCCTCCTTAAATCAAATCAGAAATCCGGAGTCATGTCAAGGTTATCGCAGCCCTTCTCCTGCGTGAAGCCCTCCAGCCCCAGCTCCGCGCACCGGTCAACGACCTTATCGTACTCGAAGCTCGTCAGCTTTCTGTTTATCTCGGGAAATTTCTCCGCGCCGTAGCAGGGCGTGTACTGCCGCATCATGCTGACGAGCGGACGGTCAGGCAGAGCCGCGACCTCCTCCATAAGACGCATACTGTCCCTGTACGCTTTCGGCAGGACTAAATGGCGGACTATAACTCCGCGCTTCATCAGGCCGTCTTCGATGATGTTTTCCGGCTGTTGACGGAGCATCTCTTTCAACGCTGGCATCGCCTTTTCAAAGTAGTCCGGAGCTCCCGAATACCGCGAGGATAATTCAGTGCTGTAATACTTTAAATCAGGCAAGTAAATATCTATCAGCCCGTCGAGCATCTTTAATGTTTCAACATTCTCATAGCCGCCGCAGTTCCAGACCACAGGTATGCCGAGTTCTGCTTTGTACCTTGAAAGTATTCCGGCTATCTTATCGGCGTAGTGCGTGCCGGTGATGAACGATATATTGTGCGCTCCCTCGTTCCGGAGCGTGAACATTATTTCCGCGAGTCTTTCCGGGGAAATATCCTCACCCTTAAGACCGTGGCTTATGGGATAATTCTGACAGAACACGCACCGCAGACTGCACCCGGAAAAGAATATCGCTCCGCAGCCGTTCGTGCCGGATATGCAGGGCTCCTCCCCGAAGTGCCTCATATACTTCGCGAGCCTTATCTCTTCCCCGCAGCCGCAGGCTCCGGGTCTCACGGCACGGTCGGCTCCGCACATTCTCGGACACAGCTTACACTCACTCATTGTTTTTAAGCTCCTCCGAAAACTTCTGCGCGCACTCATAGGCGTAAAGCACCGAGCCCTGATACTCGGGGTCTTCCCTGTACAGCTCTGTATCGAAATTAGCCAGCTTGTAGCAGAACGACACAACAGTCGAATACTGCTTCATCAGCATCAGTCTGTCATTCACCGTCCAGTAATTATAGAAGGTATGGCGTTTGAGATACTGCTTCATTTCCGCTTTTCTGCCGCTGTCGCTGCTGAAAATGCTTTCGAGTATCGCGGCAAGGTTTGCTATCGCGTAGTAAACGGGGTAATTATCGATTATCATATCAAGGTCGGTAAGATCGACCTCCGGCAGTTTCAGTCTTGTAAAGCTGACTATAAGATTTATCAGCATACCCGATATCTCTATACCGTTGGCGTTATACAGAATGGTGAGCAGATCGCTCGACAGGTCGGAGAGTCTTTTTTCGCGCTCATGACCCTTGTTGTCAAACACCTTCTCCTTTGAGAAGATATCGTCCATTGTATATCCGCCGTAGGCTATCGCGTAGAGCATAGAGAAATTCACACGGGTATTCTCACGGGAAAAATCCGCGAAGAGCTTGTCCTTTCGCATTGCCATTGCGGCGTTTATTTCTTCCAGACCGGCGGGACGGTTGTTGAGCCGCAGTCTTGTGCTGAAACGCCGGAAATTGTATTTATCAACGAGCTCCTTGTATTCGATGCATCTTTTCATCGTATAGCGCAAAGCCGCAAGACGTATCGACTCGAGTATAAGAGTCCCGCGCCTGTTCAGCTCCGGAACTGCTTTGTTCCTGTTTCTGCTCCTGCCGTCGATATAGACTGCATCGAGCCCCGAAACATACGCAACATCGCCGTTTATCCTTATCTCCGCGATGCTTACTGTCTCGCCGCGGTGTATTTTTTTAAGCATCAGCGCGGTCTTTATTGTTTCTATCTTCTCGTCCGGGCATGAATTGACATAGCTCCCGCAGCAGTCACAGAACGGTTTCTCGTTCACAAACACGAGGTCAAAGAGATCAACGCCTATCCTTTCCGCGTTTTTTATACAGTCGATACCGAATATCTCTTCCCTCGCCCCCGCGAGATAATATGTATTGCCCGCGTCGGACAAAACGGCTTTCGGCGAGAAAGAGAACGATCTTATATATTTCGGCAGCACGCCGATATCGACTACCATATAAGACCACTTCCTTCTCACAATATCAATTATTATCCGACTATATATCTTTGATTTGTTTTGTTATAAGAGAATAGATCTCGCTTTTCGGGAAGCCGTATTTCTTCGCGGCCTCCTTGCAGGCGTCCGAAGCTTTTCTGCCCTCCGAGATGAGCTGTTTCGCGTGATCGACGGCATCGTTTATATCCGCGGTCTTCGGTGCTTCTTCCTTTTTTCCCTCAACTATGAGAACATACTCGCCTTTCGGAGAGTTCTGTTCATAGTAGGCTATCATTTCGGATATCGTTCCGCGCAGGACTTCCTCGTGTATCTTTGTCATCTCTCTGCACAAGGCTATCCGCCTGTCTCCCAGAGCATCGAGCAGGTCGCTCAGTGTGGTTTTCAGCTTATGCGGAGCTTCGTAGAATATCAGAGTGTATCTGTAGTCCTTAACCTCGTCGAGATGTGCTTTTCTCTGCTTCGATGTAACGCTCAGAAATCCTTCAAACGAGAACCGCGAAGTCGGCAGCCCCGATATCGCCAGTGCCGACATCGCGGCGGTTGCGGAAGGAACAACGTTCACTTCTATGCCCCTTTCGACACAGATGCGCACAAGGTCCTCCCCCGGGTCGGATATGCACGGCATACCGGCGTCAGTCACTATGGCGCAGGTCTCGCCCGCGGATATCCTGTCCGCTATATATGTTCCTTTTTCGCGAAGATTATGTTCATAATAACTCACAAGGGGCTTCTGGATACCGAAATGAGTGAGCAGCTTCAGCGTGACTCTGGTATCCTCGGCGGCAATGAAATCCACGCCCCCGAGCACCTCCAGCGCCCGCGGCGTCATATCCGAAAGGTTGCCTATCGGCGTTCCCACAACATACAGTTTTGACATCTGTATCTCCCGTAAATGTTCATAACATATTTTCATCTGTTTTCTGTCCGGTTTCATCAGTCTTTCAAAACGCATAATAACGCGGTTTTTTAACGAATTCAACCGAATTTTCAACTGTTCATAGCCCTACAGGCGGTTTTTAACAGCATTTTTTCAACTTTTCAACAGGTTTTCGGTTCAAAAAAATCTTTTTACAGATCGTAAAAACATAACTTTCTGACTTGTTTTACAATTCGTCAAAAACCTGTCCGGAAAAATTTTTTGTATAATCTGCAAACCCTATTGTTTATCATATTCGCTTACATTCCAAATAATTCATACCGGAGAGACCGCAAACTGTGCAGCCTGCACAATCGTTTTTCTTCCCGGTAACCGTTTCTGTGCCGGACCCGCAAGTTCGCACAGTAAAAGCAAAATCCACATTTTCAACCGACTTTTCAACAAAAATGACGGTTGAAATCGGTTTTTCAACAGTTTTCGGGAATTGATATCATTATCGCGGAAAAATTCAGAATTTGGTTACACTTTGGTGACATAATTACAAACCGGCTAAATTTTTCACTTGACTTTTACGTTCCGGTATTCACACGGATCATTTTCCGGACTGTAAAGAGACTGTCTCCTCGAAACGCTTCTTCAGAGTCAGACAGCTTACGTTCGTAATGTACACCGTGTCTGTACAGACCACGAAGCTTTTCGGCATATCAAGAGACACATAGTATATTTTACCATTTTTTTGACAGTATGATAAATAATCTTTCATATATCTGTCCACGGTAACTTTCTCGATATCAAATATTCCCGCTATCTCGTCGATATTGACGGAAACATCGCTGCCCAGATGAAGATACATCTCATTCCTCTTTCAGTGTAAATCTGCCGTTCTCTACGTTCCAGACCTTCCCGTGACCTGTTTTTCCTATGTCGGACAGATTACAGGAAGTAATAAATATTTGAAAATCATCAATATGATTAATAATAAACGATCTTCTTTTCTCGTCAAGCTCGCTCAGAACGTCGTCAAGTATCACAACGGGCTGATCCTCGCTCCTGTTGTATATCATTTCTGCCTCGGCGAGTTTCAGGGCCACAGCAATACTTCTTATCTGCCCCTGCGAAGCAAATTCCTTTGCCGGCATATCGTTTATGAAGAAGCTTATATCGTCCCTGTGCGCGCCTATGACCGTGTATTTCATACGCAGCTCGCGCTCCAGCGAGCTTTTCAGCTTGTCGATATATGTCTCGTATATGAACTTATAATCATCACCAGTGAAGGGCGTGTCGCCCATAACTGTGCTCTCATATTTCATTGTGAGCTTCTCGTCCGAGCCCGACAGCATACCGTAATATCTGTCGGCAGCCTCGGAAACGGCGCTGAAATACTTGATGCGCCCGCACATCACATTCACACCGGCGCGGGCTATGGTCTCATTCCAGCTGTCTATCATACTGAGTGATATACTGTCCGGCTCCTTTATGCTCATAAGTATATTATTCTTCTGTCTGAGGGCTTTATTATATTCATAAAGTTTCGTATTATGAACACGATTTATCATATTTGACACAGAGTCTATATAATCGCGTCTGTTCGAGGGGTCTCCCTTTACAATATACAGGTCTTCCGGTATAAATATAACATATCTCAACGCGCCGTATAATTTTTCAGCCTCTTTCATCTCGATCCCGTTCGATCTTATGCGGAAGCTGCTGTTTTTCTGCGTATAGGTCACAGTATTCACCTTATCGGGCATACTGTCAAAGGAAAAACACATCTCAAGCGCAGTCTCTTCGTTCGTATTGCCGAAAGGAAGTATCTCACCGGGTCTCGGATTGCGGAAGCTCTTTCCGAGGCATACGGAAATAGCCTCGCACAGATTTGTTTTGCCCTGGGCGTTGTTGCCGTAGAACATGTTCACCTTAGGGTCAAAAATGAAATCAGCAGAGGCTATATTCCTGAAATATCTTACAGATAAAGATCGTATCAGCAATCCCGAGCCGGGCTCAAAGCATTACTTCAAGTAACGCAGCTCACCCGAACCCCCTTTCGGTTTTATCATTCAAAACGGCACACAAACTCCTCGGTGCCTTCTTCAAAATTCACGGCGACCTTATTGCCTCCGACGAGCTTTTTGCCTCTCATAAGGCATACCTCGCCGTTCACCTCGACTATCCCGTCGAGTATCATCATTTTAGCTATACCGCCCGTATCGGCTACGCCTGCGAATTTCAGGAACTGTTCGAGTTTGATGAACGGCGGCTTTATGGTGATCTCAGTACTCATCTTACTTGTTCCTTACAGGCAGTACAACGCCGATATAGCTGTCATCGCCCACGGGCTTTACTCTGATAGGCTGTAATTCGCCGGTGAAATCTATCTTCACTTCGTCACACTCACTGTTCCGGAGCGAATCTATCATATACTTTGCGTTGAAAGCTATTTTAATAGGACTTCCCGTATATTTTACAGGCATCGTTTCATTCAGATTACCGATAGCTGTCTTTATCTCAATGTGCAGCTTATCGTTATCGAATGAACAGATAACGGGGCATTTATACTTATCAGTATTCAGAAGCAGAGTTCTGTCGAGCGCTGCCGCAAAGTCTGACATCTTTACGACTGCGGAGGAAGTCTCCTTAAAGCTCATTATCTTGTTATAGTCGATGAACGTTCCCTCAAGCAGTCTCGAGATTATCGTATAATCTTCCTTCGACAGACACACCTGATTTCTGTCGATGCAGACAGATACTTTCTTCTCGTTCGGTTCGTCGGAAAGCATCTTCATGAATTCCTCGAGTGTCTTTTTCGGAACAACGAAATCAAGGTCGGTGTATTCGCAGGGCTCTACTCTTCTCGCCATTCTGACACCATCGACCGAAGCTATACTCAGAGTATTATTTTCGATATGGAAATTGCTGCCCATATATACGGGTTTCAGGTCTGTCATAGCTACCGCGTGGATAGTCTGGCGTATCATGCTCTTGAATACGGATTCGTCCATATAGAAGGTGACATTATTGCGCAGCTCCGGTATATTGGGATAATCGTCGCCGGAAAGACCCGACATCTTATATACTATATCTCCCGATCTTAATGTTACCTCAAGATCGTTCGTGCTTATCTCAACGGCTCCGGCAGGCATCTTCTTTATCATCTCGCTGAAGATTCGCGCATTTACTACTATTTCTCCTTCCTCAACGGTGTCGATAGGAGATATCACACATTTGATACCCATTGAAAGGTCATAGCCTGTGACTGTTATGCTGCCGTTTTTCAGCTTTATGAGTACGCCTTCCAGAGCAGGCATATTTGATCTTGAAGCACTTGCCTTTGAAGCGTTCATAAGAGCTTCTGATAATGTAGTCCTGTCTATCGTGAATTTCATCTGTCAGTTCCTTTCGGCTCGGATTATTTTTTCTCTCAAAAAAAGCAAAGGTATTCTTTTATTTTTTTAGTAGTATATGTAGGGACAGGCAATCTGTGGAAAAGCCTTTTTCTTCCTTTAGAGTAAGCATTTACCCGGTTGAACGGGCAGTTGATAAAAAGTCAGAAATGTCAGAAGCGTTTTCAACTCTTTCAACTTTCGACATTTTCCATTCAACCGGTCACAGAAAGTTGAGAAATCTGTGTAAAACCTGTCTTCGTCAGAATTCCCCGATTACTCGTTTCTATCCGTTATTTCTCGGATATCGGCGGCGATCAGGTACTTTTTATATTCTTTATCAGATCGTCTATGGTAGCACGGAGGGTGGGGTCTGTCTGCATACCCTTCTTTACCTTGTTTGTCGCGTACACGACAGTTGAGTGGTCTCTTCCGCCGAACTCCTTGCCTATTGAAGTATATGAAAGGTCTGTTACCTTGCTTATCACATACATTGCGACCTGTCTCGCCGTTGACACCTGCGAATTGCGGTTTTTCGACTTCATTTCTTCCGGTGAAACGTTATAGGTATGAGAAACATCTGTTATGACGTGCTCGACGGTTACAGGTATGGGCTGATGTTCTGTCATTACGTCCTTGATGATGTTCTGTGCCATTATAATTGTCGGAGTCGTGCCTGTCAGGAAGACTATATGGTACATCTTGACTATGGCGCCTTCGATCTGACGGATATTGTTTTTCAGCTTGTCCGCCATATATTCCATAACGTTGTTCGGGATCTTCAGATCCATGAGCTCGGCCTTGCGTCTTATAATTGCAAGTCTTGTCTCAAACTCCGGCGGAGCGATATCCGCGAGGAGTCCCCATTCAAATCTTGTTCTCAGTCTGTCCTCGATATCGTTTATTTCTTTCGGGGGACGGTCGGAGGTAAAGATTATCTTCTTTCCGCGGCGGTGCAGCTCCTCGAAGGTATGGAAAAGCTCGTTCTGTGATTCTTTCTTGCCGGAGAAGAACTGAACGTCATCGACCAGCAGGAAATCCGCGCTTCTGTATTTTTTCTTGAACTCGTCGGTATTATTTGTTTTAACGCTGTTGACGAATTCATTCACGAAGGTTTCCGCCGAAACGTAGATGATATTATATTCCGGGTGACGCGGTTCTATCTCATTTTTGATCGCGTAGAGCAGGTGAGTTTTACCGAGTCCGGGCTCGCTGTAGATATAGAGGGGGTTGAACTGGGTCTGACCCTGTGCTATGGAGCGGCAGGCCGAGCTTGCGAGTTTATTGCTTTCGCCGACTATGAACGTATCGAAGGTATATTTATAATTACTGTTTTCCTCGGTATCGTGCATTTTTTTCTTTGCGTAGGGGTCATCGTCGAGCTCGGGGATAGGGTGAGAGACAAGAACTCGTTCTTCGGGGGTGAAATTTCCCGAATCGCTTGAAACATATTCTATTTCTACTTCAAAACCGAGGATCTCACGGAGTTCCTTTTTGAACATCTCGTCATAATTTTCTTTTATGACATTTTTAGCCCAGTCGTTTTCGATATACAATGTAACGGTACGGTTTGTGAGTCTGAGCGGTTTTATCGGATCTATGAAGACGTGTTTTGCGGTATCTGTGATATCGAGACGGGTCTTCATCAGATCGAATATATCGCTGAATGAATTGAAACCGGACTTTTCGTTCTGATCCATTTGCATTTCCTTTCCTATTAATATATAATAAGTGACAACTTATATTCTATCACAAAAGTCATTTTTTTTCAATGGCAAAACAAATAAATTTCATTGTGCAATTCATACATTTATGTTTAAAACTTATAAATATAATTGACAGATATGTTGTTTACAAAGCCGGCGCGGTACCTGGCGGCGAGCCGCCGCTCCCTAACCGTCTGTTACTTTTTGAGGAGTGGCGGGTCTGTGCCTCGCAGCCGTTAGTTTTGTTTTTGCGTTTTATTTCGCCCGCGGCGGCGCGGTACCCGCGCTGTCGATCCGTCTGTTACTTTGAATTCTTTCGGGTTTCTGCCTCGCAGCCGTTAGTTTTGAGTGTGCGTTTTATTTCGCCCGCGCGTTAATTTTCATTTTTGTCGGAGCTTTCGTTCCGCGAGGCGACCTACTTTTTCCCTGCAGCAGGAAAAAGTAGGCAAAAAGCAGCCGCCCCCCAGTGCCCCTGCTCCTTTAGGTACAGGGGTAGTGGGGAATCCTTTCAGAGTCCCTGCTATCGACAGCGGGGGCTTTCTCGAAGGTTTCTTTTATCGCCGCGTCCGTGCGGC